>CAMDXE010000028.1 GCA_945878925.1 Chitinophaga pinensis | reverse complement strand
TAATCAATTTTTAATTATTTTTGAAAATAGATTAAAATGGTAAAAATATTAACTTTTTAACTTACACACTTTAAGGGATAGTGTCATTTTTTTTAAATCCTAATCATTTTTTACTTTTTTTAAATTAGTGAAATTATGATATATTAATGACAAATGATTTCGTAAAACACGATTTACTAAAATGACGAACACTCTCATAAGTCATGTATAAATTATACTATCATGGCTTCGCTTGGTATTGCAAGCATCCGAAATTAATTTACTAAACTCTATAGAGATTTATAGCCCAATAATATCCCCTAAATTAGAGCTGAAAAATTAATGACTTCTTTTAAAAACCTTAAAACCGCCTGAATTCATTACCATTTTAAATGATTTCATGGTGTCCATTCCTTCTGTATTCGTAATTTTATAAACCAAATAAACAGGTTTGTCGATCTTACCATTCAAAAACCATTGCATTTTAAATCCATTTATTTCATCGCGTTCTGATTGACTCAATTTGGATTTGCTTTTTATCCCATGCGTTGTTGAATATTCATGAACGGCTTTGGATAAGGCGTCGTTTTTGTTGGGAGCAGGTTTTTGGGTATAATAATAATGAGCGTAACTTTTAAAACCCACGGTTTCGATATAAATGTTTTTCCCCACAAGGCTTTTATAAAAATTAATAATGGGTCCTTGTAAATGATTTTCTATTTTAGGCATAAGGCTAAAATTTATCATTAATAAAAACAGGGCATTGCCCACTAGGAAAACTTTTAAACCCAATCCGTCCGATTTTCTATTAAGCCATAGCAGACCGATTATTGTAAGCAAAAGAAAGGCGAGCCCAATGACCCACTCGTGGCCATGCCATGGGGTTGGCGCCCTTAAATTTTCGTTAACAAACGGGTCGTTGATGGCATGAATTAACTTATTTTTAAGAGCAGAATTAGAACCTAGCAATGGAATGAGCATAAATACAAGGCTGTATAATAATCCTAAGAAAACTAGCGTTAGGGTTTGCCATGATTTTAAAATTCCTTTGGTTTGCTGCAATCCAAAAGCGCCCAAAAACGCAAGCGGAATATAGCATAGTGATGAGTAATGAACTATTTTGGTGGTTACCATCGAAAACAAAATTAAAACCACCCAAAACATGAGTTTCATCCAGAGTAAAAACGAAGGGTTTTGCGAATTTGAAGTTTTGAAAAGAAATGGTAAAGCCACAATTGCAGCCGGAAAGCATGCCGTAAGCAATACCAAAGGGTGATAAAACCAAGGTTGCCCATGAGAGGCTACTGGATTTAAAAATAAATCAAGTTGATAGTTTAAAAATTCATTGGTAAACCAAAATCCGTTATTTATCAAATCGGGCAAAAGCCATAGAAGCGGAACAAGGAGTGTCGAAAAAATGAGGGTTGCCAAATCGCGCCACCTAAAAAAGGGTTCAAATTTCTGCATTGCCATGTAAGCGAAGCCACTTAATGCTACAATTAAAATGGCTACAGGGCCTTTGGTAAGTATAGCCATCCCTAGTAAAATGCCGGCGAAAATATAGTTATTTATATTTTTTATGGATTGGCAGGAGCCTAAATAAAGTTGTACAATGGCCCCAAAAATTAACAGATTATACCATGGGTCGATAATGCCGCTTTTAAAATACAAATGTGGGGTAAACGACCCAACAAAAAGTAAAACCCACCACCAAGCAAGCGTTGAATCGAAAAGTTTTTTGCCATAATAAAACAAAAAGTTCAGGGTTAAAATTCCGCAAATGGCATTAGGCAAGCGGGCGGCGAATTCATTAATTCCGAAGAGTTTCATACAGCCGGCCTGCATCCAAAAAAACATAGGTGGTTTTTCCCAAAAGGGTTCAAAATTAATTTGAACCCTACTGTAGTTGCCGCTTTCAATCATTTCACGCGCCGCTTCGGCAAAATTTATTTCATCCCAATCGAATAAATGTACCGATCCTAAAAACGGAATAAACAGCAATGAAGCAAAAAGGGTTATACTAAGATGAGGGTATTTTTTTAACATTTAAATTCGAGGTCCAATTTTGTTTTTCCAAGAGAATCCTGCGGCCAAACATGCTGCCACTGCCCCAACTAAGGCTCCTCCAACTATATCTTCCAAAAAGTGTTGTTGTAGATAAATTCTACTAAATCCCACTCCTATTGCCATAAGCAAAACGAATGCCGAAAGCCTTGGTTTGGCAAACCAAAAGGCTAAAGCAAAGGCCATTGCAAAAGCGGCCGAGGTGTGGCCCGAAGGAAAGCTATTGTGTAGGTTTACTGCTACTCCATTGGTAAATATCAGATTGAATTCTTGTAGAATTAATTTTGGACGATTTTGGTTGAAAATCAAATATTTTAAGACAATGGTACTTAAAGAATTAATAATCAATGCGGCCGAAAGGCGCAAGGCGAAGCTTTTGTTTTTTATTAAAAATATAAGAAGTAGTACTATGAGGACCAAAAGCCATTCCTCGCCGAAATAGGTGTAATATTTAAAAAAATATCCCAAGTTGGGTTGATAGTGCTTGCTAAGCCAAACGTTAAAATAGCCATAAGGCGTAATGCAAATGGCTAGCATTGCCAACGCCATAATACATAACCAAAGCCGCAGAATCCATTTATGCCTACTTAGGAATATTTTGCCAATCCATTGCCATTCTATCATATTTTTACTATATTTGCGAACTTTCAATAAATAGTACTACTCGAAATACGAGTATTTTCTATAATTTTTAATCGTATGCAAAGTTCTAAAATAAATGACAAGCGACAAAGAATAGAATTGGAATTTCCAATGCATTGTTCTGCTAATACATTATTTAATTACATTTCGTCTCCTTCTGGGCTTTCATCTTGGTTTGCCGATGATGTGTCGGTACAAGGCAATACTTATATTTTTAGATGGGATGATGGCGAAATGCTTGAAGGTGAGCTGGTTAAAAGCCTTAACCGAAAGCATATTAAGTTTCGTTGGGTGGATGGGCCAAATGCAAACGAAACCCTCGAATTTATAATTCATAAAGATGAAGTTACCGACGATTTAGCTTTAATCGTGGCCGATTATGCCGAAGAAGCTAATTACGATGAATTTGAAATGGTTTGGGAGAGCCAGGTTCAAGCCCTTAAAAATCAGATAGGCGCTTAATTTATCTATGCTCCAACTCGCGCTTTTTAGTTTGCTACTCAGTTTGCTTCATGTATTAGTACCTCACCATTGGTTGCCATTAGCGCTTTTGGCAAAAAGTGAAAAATGGACCCGCAAACAAACTTTTAAATTGTCGGTTATTGTGAGTTTGGCACATGTATTAAGTACTATTATTTTAGGTATTTTTATTGGCATTATTGGGATGGAAGCAGCCAGGCAAATGGGTGAATTCACCGAATGGTTTGCCCCATTATTGCTTATACTTTTTGGAATCATCTATGTTAGCTTGGGAGAGCATCATCACCATGATGAAAAACTTAAGTTAAAAACCCATTCATTTAAAAAAATAGTTCTTACCATGTCCATTGCCATGTTTTTTTCCCCCTGTTTGGAGGTTGAAACCTTTTATTTTAAAGCAGGTACTTATGGGTGGAATGGAATCATCATTGTTTCGGCCATTTATTTGATAACCACTGTTGTTGGAATTACTATTCTAACCCTTTCGGGCAAAAAAACCATAGAAAGGTTTCGATTGCATTTTTTGGAGCACTATGAAAAAAAAATCACTGGGGTTCTCTTAATTCTTCTGGGGATTTTATCCTATTTTGTTAAATTTTAAATTGGCATAATATCCTATCTTTCATCCTGTAAGCTAAGAACACAGCCTAGGAGAAGTCATTTTATTAAACCCTTAGGCTAACTATAGCAAAATTATTTTTAAATCTAGGCATGTTGTAAAATAGACTGGTTTCGTGCAATACTTACCAACGATTTGCTTTGGAAAACCCTTCGTAACTAACTAACTTTGCAGCTTTAATAAAAAATCAAAAAAAAACAACAAGTGAACGTATCTTTTCAAAAAATCGACAGCCTTTATGGTACCCTTTCTGTGAGTTTAGAGAAATCTGACTATGAGCCAAAAGTAGATGAACAAATAAAAGCCTATCGTAAGAAGGCACAAATACCTGGTTTTAGGCCCGGAACTGCTCCTGTAAATATGATAAAAAAGCTGTATGGAAAATCGTTTATTGCCGATGAAGTTAATAAAATGGCCACCGAAAAAATGTATCATTATCTTAAAGAAAACGATATTGATATTTTAGGCCAACCGCTTTTAAGTATTAATAATCCTTCGGATGTTGATTTTGATAAATCAGAAAATTTTACGTTTAATTTCGATCTTGGTTTTGCGCCAAACTTTGAGTTTAATATTACCTCAAACGATTCGATAACAAAATATGTTATAGAGGTGGACGACAAGGAAGTTGAAACCGAAATAAACAATTTGTGTCGCCGACATGGTATTTTAGAAAAAGTGGATGAAAGTACATCTGAAGCTGACAGTATTTTGGTTATATTATCAGAATTAGAAAACGAGGATAGTTTACTGGAAGGCGGAGTTGCAGGA
The DNA here is from genome assembly GCA_945878925.1 of Chitinophaga pinensis. GTDB lineage: Bacteria > Bacteroidota > Bacteroidia > NS11-12g > UBA9320 > JABWCE01. The sequence continues at coordinate 17,789 of CAMDXE010000028.1, read as the reverse complement.
AAAGAAACCACCGTTATTCCCGAACTCATTAAAGACGAAGCCACAAAATTGTTGTTTATGAACAAAAAAGTAGGCGATAAAGTTGTGGTTAACTTATCCATTTTATTCAACGACAACGAAACCGTTATGGCTTCGGCAACAGGCATCCCAAAAGAGGGTTTGAACGATTTGAACCCTCAATTTATGGCCGAAGTTAAAAATATTCAATCATTTACACCTGCCTTAATTGACCATCAATTGTATACAAAAGTGTTTGGGGAGGGAGTTGTGAACGACGAAGAAACCTTTAGAACCAAGGTTAGAGAAAATGTCGCAATTTATTACAATTCAGAAAGCGAGCATCACTTGGAACACGAGTTAGATCATTTTATAATGGACAAACATTCGTTTAACTTACCCGATGTATTTTTGAAACGTTGGTTGATAGACGCACATCCTGATGCCTATAACGCCGAAAATGCTGACGAAAAATATGAGAAAGAATCGGGCGCCTTACGTTTTCAATTAATTCAAGAAAAAGCCATCAAGCAATTTAATATTGAAATAAGTGAAGACGATATAAATCAAACTGCTTTGGGATATGCTGCAAGTTTGTTGCGCAATTATGGAATTTCGAATCCTGAATTTTCTTGGGTTCAGGAATTTACCGAGAAACAAAAAAAGGATCAGCGATTTATGGATAAAGTAAAAGAAATGGCCGTTCAGCGAGCCGTTGTAAATCAAATTAAAAATGTAGTAACTTTGGTTGAAAAAAATACGAGTGTCGAAGGCTTTTATGAAATGATAAAAGAACATAATCATCAGCATCACCACTAAAATTTTGCGATTTTATAGTTAAAAAAATAAACAGATTAACCCCACAAAAAAAATCATGAACGACGGAAGAGAATTTAGAAAATACGCAACTAAACATTTAGGCATTAACAGCTTGCATGTAGATCATTATATCGATAATATGACCCCATATATTTTGGAAGAACGTGAGATGAGGGTTTCGCAAATGGATATTTTTTCGCGTTTGATGATGGATAGAATTATATTTTTAGGCACAGGTATTGATGACCATGTGGCGAATATAGTAGTGGGCCAATTGTTGTTTTTAGACTCCTCTAATCCCGGCCGTGATATTCAAATTTATATAAATTCGCCAGGAGGTTCGGTATATGCCGGATTGGGTATTTACGATACCATGCAATACATAACCAGCGATGTGAGTACTATTTGTACCGGAATAGCTGCAAGTATGGCTGCTGTATTGATGTGTGCTGGTAAAAAAGGCAAACGAACCGCCTTAAAACATTCGAGGGTGATGATTCATCAACCTTTAGGTGGCACACAGGGGCAGGCTTCGGATATGGAAATTACAGTTAAAGAAATTCAAAAATTAAAAAAAGAACTTTACGATATTTTGGCAATCCACTCGGGCCAGCCTTTCAAAAAAATTGAAAAAGACAGCGATCGCGATTATTGGATGACGGCCGAAGAATCGAAAGCGTATGGCATGGTGGACGAGGTGTTGATTAAAAAAGCAGTTTAATGGCACAACAAACCTGCGCATTTTGTGGACGCTTGAAAAGCCAGTGTGGTATACTTATCACAGGAGTTGAGGGGAATATTTGCGAAAATTGCATACGTCAGGCTGCACTTATTATCGAAGAAGATCAATCGAGCAACTCGAAACCAAAAGTGAAAGCCCCGGCTTCAAAAAAATACCTTCCTAGGGAAATTAAAGAACATCTCGATCAATGGGTTATAGGGCAGGAGCAAGCCAAAAAAGTACTTTCGGTAGCTGTATATAATCATTTTAAACGCCTATCGTTCGATAGCCAAAAGGATGGTATTGAACTTGAAAAAAGCAATATTTTGATGGTGGGCGAAACCGGTACCGGAAAAACGCTTTTGGCTAAAACCTTAGCCAAAATTTTGGATGTTCCATTTTGTATTGCCGATGCAACTGTATTGACCGAAGCTGGGTATGTTGGCGAGGATGTTGAAAGTATTATTACACGCTTATTGCAAGCCGCCGATTATAAAGTAGAGGAAGCTCAACGCGGCATTGTTTACATTGATGAAATGGATAAAATATCGCGTAAATCTGATAATCCATCCATTACCCGTGATGTGTCGGGCGAAGGTGTGCAGCAAGCCCTTTTAAAGTTATTGGAGGGGTCGGTTGTGAATGTGCCGCCTCAAGGTGGACGCAAGCACCCCGATCAAAAATATATAGCCGTAGATACAAGTAATATTTTATTTATTTGTGGAGGAGCCTTCGAAGGCATCGACAAAATAATTGAACGACGATTGAACAAACAAACGGTAGGTTTTAAATCGGTAAACGATCGTAAACCCACCGATAATATTCTTGAAAATGTTTCGGCAACCGACTTGAGAAAATTTGGGCTAATTCCAGAATTATTGGGAAGGCTTCCGGTATTGGCGCATTTAAGTCCTTTGGACAAAGCCACCTTAAAACGAATTTTACTTGAGCCTAAAAATGCATTGTTGAAACAATATAAAAAATTGTTTGAACTTGAAGATAAGGAACTAATTGTTTCGCACGACATTGTCGAACTTATAGTAGACACGGCCTTCGACTGTAAACTAGGCGCACGAGGATTGCGCAGTATTTGCGAATCTATTTTTATGGATGCCATGTATGAAGCGCCATCAAGTAAGGAAGAAAAAATTGAGATTAAAACGGCATTTGTCAAACAAAAGATTGCTAAGTTTTTTGAGCAAGCCGCTTAGTTTATTTTAATAGGCATAAGGGCTAACGCCTTCAAAACGTATCTTAATTCACAAAAAGCTATTCAGTTTTTAAAAACGGAAGTGTAATAATACTATCCTTCGATATGTATTTTACAAAATAAAGACCGGCGCTTAAAGTTTGAACATCCACAGTTTCTACTTTAGTTTTGGTAATGCCTTCCCTAACTTTTTTTCCTAATACATCAACAATCTCATAGGCTGAAGGAACCCAAGTATCTTGCTGTTTAAGGATTAGGATAGTGTGAGCAGGGTTTGGGTAAATTGATAGGGATGAAACTTCAATTTTTGCAACTGCAATCATGGTGTTAATAATCATTACCGTGTCGTTGCTGCAGCCATTATTGTCTATCACTTCTAATTTAATGGGCTGAAGATGCGCAAATGTTTTGCTCAGCAACAAAGTATCGTCGGCCGAATAAAAAACATTATTAATATACCATTTGCGTTTATTTGCATTGACCGTTTCGTCTCTGAATTTGATGGAATTTGGATATTTAAATAAGGTAACCGAGATAGTTGGCAATGCGAATAAGTTAAGAATCGTAGAATCAATCGAAATGCATGGACTATTTATTGCTTCGAGCTTCAGTTTATATTGGCCTTGAACCGAAAAATAATTAGGCGCAAGGGTGTTGCTGTCTAATGGCGCATTTGACGGCCAATCACCAAATCCCTGCCGAGATAATGGAACCCATCGGTAAGATGATGATGAATTTCCGATTGAATCCAACTCAATTGTTTGATTGATACAATGGCTTGAGTTGGCTTTGCTTATAGAAACAATTGGCATTTTAAGAACTGTAATTATTGCGGTATCTATACTTCTACAGCCATTCGTATCAAGTGCAGTTGCACTTAATATTAGTGAATCGCGATAGCGTGCTAAGGTCACCTTATCCGGCCCAAAACTTATTACATAATCAAAAAGCACGGAGGCATCTTTGTCCATTAATATATCGCCTAATCCGTTGTTTCCACCTGTAGGTTTTGGCAATGTTTTTAAAAGTTTCCAGGTTATTTTGTCAAAATATTGATTGGGTTTATTGTTTTTAATGATTTTCGATTGGTCAATTTGAGATTCATTTTGGCAAAATGTTCCCGATAGTAATTCTAAATTTATAGGTTCCAAATGGCTGATTTTTAGAGAATCTACAACAGTACACAGGTTGGTATTGGTTCCCGAAACTTTATAATAACCTTCGGCATTGGCCAGCACAGAGTCGGCCTTGCTAATAACCTTATTATTTAAGGTCCATTGCCAAACAGTACCGCCACTTTTACTATTTTTTGCTTTTAATTTAACAATGGTTTCAGGACAAATTAAGTGATCGTTACCAGCTTCAATATTTGGTAATTCAAGTACATTTACTTCCCTAAAAGTGTTATTTTTTTGATTATTGGCGTCGCTCACCGCTACAAAAAGTGTGTCGGTGGCCGAAAATATAGCATCAAAATATCCCAAAGTATCGGCGGCCGATTGTGTTTTTGTTTTCCAAGCATAGGTAACCGGTCGTTTGGCATTGGTTACTTTTGCATACATCCTTGAAGTTTGATTAATGCAAACATTGGTGTCGGTATATAATTTACCCAAGGGGTCGATGCCCAAGGTAACTTCTAATAGGTTAGCAATGACAAGGGTGTCGCTTAAGGTTTTCGAATTGCATTCAGTTTGTGACAGGAAGGATTGATTAATAATATAAGTTCCGTTCTTTTTGAATACGATGGTATCTATTTCGTTGGTTGAATATTCCGACTTTGACGATTTGAAATAATAGTTTCTTATATCTTCTTGCATGCTTGAGCTTAAATATTTGCCCGACACATAGCCGTATTTTTTATTGCTTATATTTATCGAAGCTGCGTACGTGTTGTTGCTTATTTTTTTGATTGTAGTGCTCACATTGATTTTTGGATAGACAGTTATTTTGAAGGTTTTGATAACGGTACCTCGTCGTGGGCAATTATTGTCGGCGGCAATTGCTGTAACCATAAATGGTGATTTTTTAGAATCGCCAGTCGCTGGTGTCCATTCGAACTTGCCTGTTGGGAGTTTAACATTAGAATACGAAACTGAATATTTGCCGCTTTTTATGCTTTGATCCCACGTGAGAGTTACGGTATCATTGTCAATTGTCGACAAAGGTGGTGGTAAGGTAAATGGTTGATCGTCGGTGGCAATATTTAGTGTTAAGGTTTGGCCCTCGCAAATTTTGTGATTAAAAGCCTCCGTAATGAATGGCTGATGATTAGAGCTACTGTAGAAACTAAGCATTTGATCCATGACAATTTCTCCAATTTGAACATATTTTCCGCTTCCATCTTTGCGCCATTCTTTCACAGCTATGGCCATAATGGTAGCCTCATTTAAATTAATTGGCATGCCAATTAAGTTGCCCGTTTGGGGGTCGAGGTAAATGCCGTAGGGTGGGTTTAAGTCCGGTCGCGGCCCGTTAGCCTTATTGTATCCATTAGGGTAATAGGCTGTAAAAGGATTTTTGGAATCGTAGCCTCCTGACCAACTCGTTTTTGAAGTCCAGCTTTGCAAGGGGTCGGCAAAATGATAGGATAAGGAGTCGTTGTCTATAGTATCCTTTGCCATAAAACTTTTCATTAGTGTTACATTTACTTGCTCGGCCAAAGTTGGTTTGAAGGTAAATACCGGTGAAGAATTTGTGGGTGCCTTACAAAAATCGAGGGTGCTATAAACCCAAAAATTGTTGCCTGAGCCACCTGTAGTAATACTTGAAGGGCGGCAACATTGGCCAATTCCTATCTGAATGATGCAACAATTTTTGAAGGCCGATTCGCTGCCATTAAAATCAATGGTATCCATATAGGTATGTTCCTCAAAACCCGAACCTGTGCCATAAGTATTTGAGGGGTTGCAGGGTTTACTTGCCGATTTGCAAATGGAGGTAATATCTTCGATGCCAACCCTAGTGGCCGATAGCTTTTTGGTGCTTGATGTACTCGAGCATTGAATGGTGTATTCCGAAAAAGTTATAGGAGTGCCTCGGCAATCTCTGTAAATTTTATATTTGATTTCAAATTTGGCACCGCTTAAGTGCCTATAAGTTACTTGACCGCCAGGGTAATTGCTCGCCAAAAGTTGACTTGCAAATAGAAAACTGCATAGTATGATTAGTATTAGTTTTTTCATTATCAATGGAATGTTTCTTAAATTTACTCTCAAAAATACAATTATACCACCAAAAGGATAAGAATTAAATGGGATATAATTTTAAAGTGAAAAATATGATTTTTAGATTACCATTTTAAAAATCCTCATAGCTTAAATTAAGGTTTTCGTGTACTTTTGCATTTTAATAAATCAATAAAAAAATATGACGATGAATACGCTTCAAATCAAAAAGGATGCCTACGACAAAGAGCTCGAATTATGGGTAAATAAAGAAAAAGCAAGTGCCGAATTAATTAACGCCGTAAGCAAATTAATTTATGAAAAATCGGTTGAATTGGTTTTTTTTAGAAACACACTTATTGATGTAAGCAGTTCTGAAATACAACGCCTTCATAAATATGCGGAAGATATTATTGGCAAACAAATTGATGTATATGTAACCTCTAAGCTGGCCATTGAACTGCTATTAATCGATCATTTGGCCCCTTCGAAAATTGATATTGGCAAACTTAGCGACGAATGGACCAATGAGAATGCGAAGTATTCAAATATGGCTGCATTTTTGACCGACAAACTTAAAAATTTTATTGGCCATGATATTTCCGTCATCGAGCCTTGTGATGTGGTTTTATATGGTTTTGGACGTATTGGTCGTTTGTTGGCTCGCGAGCTAATTAAATTATCAGGAAATGGCCAACAACTAAAATTAAAAGCCATAGTAACCCGATCGAGCAGCGAAGCCGATATTTTGAAACGTGCAGCCCTCTTAAAAATGGATTCGGTTCATGGCGAATTTAAAGGAAGCATCATAGAAGATTTTGCAAACAAAGCCTTAATTATTAACGGTCAAATTGTTAAAATGATTGAGGCCAGCAGTCCTGATACCATCGATTACGAAGCACACGGCATAAGCAATGCGGTATTGATTGACAACACCGGAGCCTATAGAGATAGAGAATCCTTGGCGCTTCATTTAAAATCGAAGGGCATAAAAAAGGTTATGCTAACGGCGCCAGGAAAGGGCGATTTGCCAAATATTGTTTACGGTGTAAATCATGAACATCAGGATATAACGAACGAAAATATTTTTACAGCAGCTTCGTGTACTACCAATGCAATTGTTCCGGTATTAAAGGTAATTGAGGATAATTTGGGAATAGAAAGAGGCCATATCGAAACGGTTCACGCCTATACCAACGATCAAAATCTATTGGATAATATGCATAAAAAATTCAGAAGAGGGCGTTCGGCAGCGGTAAACATGGTAATTACCGAAACCGGTTCGGCCACCGCCATTGCCAAAGTAATTCCAGGATTGGTTGGCAAGCTAACTGCCAATGCAGTGCGAATCCCCATCCCGAATGGATCCTTAGCTATTATGAGCTTAAATGTGAAAAAATCAACCAGCATTGAAGAGGTTTGTTCGATTATTAAAAAAGCAGCTTTAGAAGGTCCTTTGGTTAGCCAGATTAAATACTCCATTGATAAGGAATTGGTTTCCAGTGATATTATTGGCAGCTCAACGCCTTCGGTATTTGATAGCCCAGCAACCATAGTATCGCCTGATGGAAAAAGTATTGTATTGTATGTATGGTATGACAATGAATTTGGATATACCAAGCAGGTAATCCGATTAGCCAAACATATCTCCAATGTGAGAAGGTATGTGTATTTTTAAATAAATTGCTCTAAGATTTTTTCAAACCTGACAGGTAGTATAAAAACCTGTCAGGTTTTTTATTTTACTATTTTTTTATTCGCTTGTCATTTTCTTTTACAAAAGCGTCCCAGCCAGTGTATTGTTTGCTTAATCCTTCTGCTGAGTTTCCCGATTGAAAGTAATGACACAGTGCTACGGCCACAGCATCCGTTGCATCCAAAAATTTAGGCAATTCTTTAAAATTCAGCAGGGATTGAAGCATGGCAGCTACTTGTTCTTTGCTAGCGTTGCCATTGCCGGTAACCGATTTTTTTACTTTTTTAGGCGTATATTCAAAAATTGGCAGCCCTCTGTGTAAAGCAGCAGCCATAGCTACTCCTTGAGCCCTGCCAAGTTTTAACATCGATTGTACATTTTTGCCAAAAAAGGGTTCTTCGAGGGCAACCTCATCGGGATTGTACATGTCAATTAAACTTAAACTGCGTTCATGTATTTTTTGAAGTTTTAAGGCGTGGTTCTCTAGTTTAGCCAGATGAATTATTCCTAAGGTGATGAGCTCATATTTTTTGCCATTAACCCCAATTACTCCGTACCCCATGATATTTGTACCGGGGTCGAACCCTAAAATTATTCTCTCAAATTCCTTATCAACAATTCTATCGGGCATAGAATGCAAACATAGCCTGAAATTTTTGGATTAATCGAGCTTTTGCTTTTTTGAAAAAAGAATGAGATGCCAATTAAAAATACATCTGAATTATTGCGCGATGATTGATTTCATTTCGGTTTTTAAGTGTTGTTTTGCAATGCGTAAAAAATGAATCATGCCGCTTAAAAAATCGACATACTATACTATGCTAAAACTAGGCATTGCAGGCATGTGTGGCTTTTTTTTATATAAACGTACGCTGCATTTTAAGTATTCAGAAATAGAGGCCTTGTTTCAAAACTGTTTCGCAACCAATTGGGGGTTGCTTACTACAGCGCTTTTATTGGTTTTTTGCAATTGGGGCATTGAAGCGATAAAATGGAAATATTTAATTCGAAACATCGAAAAATTAACATTTTTTAGAGCCTTTGGGGCTGTCATGGCCGGGGTAACCGTTAGTTCATTTACCCCAAATAGGGTTGGCGAATTTGCTGGGAGGATGATGCTATTAACTCGAAAATTGGACATTCGGGTTATTGGCTTAACGATTATCGGTGGAATGAGCCAGCTTTTTATAACCTTGTGTATTGGATTTCCTTGCTTAGTATTTTTTTTAACTTTCAATTATCCCGCTGAATTTATTTACAGGGGAATAATTATTGGCTTTGGTGCCTTAGGATTGTTAGTTTATGCAGGGTTCTTTTTTAATTTACCATATGTCTATCGTCAGATTAACTTGAGGTTTGCTAAACAGAAACGAATAAAATTTATTAGTGCTGGCTTAGCTTATGTCGATGGCTTCGGCTTGCGATATATTACTGCACTGTCGATGTTGAGATACCTTATATTTTGTTGCCAGTATGGCCTAGTGCTCATGTTTTTTGATTTACACACGGTATGGTTTTGGCAAGCTTTTGGATTGATTCCTGTTGTTTTTTTAATTCAGTCGGTAGTTCCAACTTATTTTTTAACCGAACTTGGCGTTAGGGCCACCGTTGCTTTAGCAGTATTTAGTTTTGCAGGGTTAGGCGATGTTCAAATTATGGCTGCAAGCGCTTTGCTATGGGTTATTAATTTAATGATTCCGGCCATAACAGGGGTGTTTATAATTCTTTTTAGCAAGTTGAAAAACGAAACGCCACGATGATTTTTGTGTTAATTTTATTAGCCTCGTATTGGGCATTTATGCTGTGGCTAATATATGGATGGCTAAAATTACCTGATAGTTACCATGGAAATTTACCTGATATTGAGATTGGAAAGGGGCAAAATTCGCCAAGCGGTAATCATAGTTACGAACACAATCTAGAGGGTTGTTTGGTTTCCGTAATCTTACCCTGCCGCAATGAATCAAGCAATATAATAAGAATTTTGACCGCTTTAAACGCGCAAAATTTTGATAGACAAAAGTTTGAAGTAATACTGGTTGATGACCATTCGACGGATAATACTTTATTTGAAATTAGGAATTGGGAATTAGGAATTAGGAAGGAGGAATTAGGAATTGGGAATGAGGAATTAGGAATTAGGAATGAGGAATTAGGAATTAAGAATTGGGAATTAGGAATTAGGAATTTCAGACTTTTGGTAATTGCACTTTCTGAAACTGAGTTTGGAAAAAAGGCAGCTATAAAAAAAGCGATTGAAAATTCGAAGGGTGATATTATTGTTTGCACAGATGCAGATTGCCTTTTTGCAGCGAATTGGCTAAAGGCAATGACTTCCCCTTTTCAAAATCCTGAAACAAAAATGGTGATAGGTCCGGTTATGTTTATGGAAAGGAAAGGATTTTGGAATGATATCATGCAACTTGAATTTTTAAGCTTAATAAGCACAGGTGCGGCCTCGCTTCGTAACGGTAGCCCAAATATGTGCAACGGCGCCAATATTGCCTATCGCAAATCTGTGTTTTTTGAAGTTGGGGGTTTTGCGGGGAACGAACAAATTCCGAGTGGCGACGATGAGTTTTTAATGCATAAAATTTATAAAAAGCATAAAAAAGGCGTTTGTTTTTTGAAAAATTATGAGGCTATGGTTTTTACCGAATCCCCTAAAAATATATCAGAATTTATCCATCAAAGAATTCGCTGGGGATCTAAAGCCGGACATTATAAAGGCCTGCCATCAAAATTTATTCCTGCCTTTTTATTTAGCTTTAATTTTGTTATGTTTTTAACGCCTGTTCTATTTTTTGCCGGATTGTCTTGGCAATTAGTCGCCGTCTTATGGGTAGGTAAAATAGGGATGGACATTGTTTTTTTTGCTTGCATTCTCCCGTTTTTTAGACTTTCTAAATTACTGGATTTGGTTATACCCATTCAAATTTTTCATGTAATGTATATTTCGGTTATTGGAATCCTAACTTTATTTATGCCTTATACTTGGAAAGGAAGGAATCATAAAGATTAACACATTTTGCTTTTAACTTTTCCAAAGTTCCAAAACTTTGGAAAAGTTTATTCAAACTACCCAAGTTCCACAATCGTAATTCCATCGCCGCCAAAATCGGCATGTTCGCTTTCCATTTTTTTGACATGGCTTATTTTCTTAAGGTTTTCTCGAATCATTTTGCGCAAAATACCGTCGCCTTTGCCATGCAAAATCCAAAGTTTGTCGATGCTCAATACCAAAGCATTGTCCACAGCAGTTATTACTTTTTGTAAGGCTTCCTCTGTGCTAAGTCCTCGCACATCCAATCTTGGACTGAACTCCTGACTGATTTGATTGTAATTGTAACCGCCAATATGGGTTTTTGGTTTTGGAGATTTAGGTTGAGAAACAATTTCTATCTGGTCAAAATCGAGCCTCGATTTTACAAGACCCATTTCTACCAATACTTTTTCTTTGCCAACCTGTAAAACCTTTCCTAGGGCTTCGTAGCCTTTTATTTTTACCAAGGTTCCTGGGGACAGATTTAAAGGAGGCTTAGGTTGAGATTGAGGTTGAGGTTGAGGCTTGAGTTCTTTTTCTGCTTCAATCAGTTTGCCTCGAATGGCTTTGGTAATTACTGGGTCGGCATTGGCAGTTTTTATGTCTCGGATGGTTTTTTCAATCAGTTTGTTGGTATTATTTAGTAGATCGTTAGCTTGTTGCTTGGCTTGATTAATAATATCCCCTTTTTGGCTTGCCAGTTTGGTTTTAAGTTCTTCATAATCGGCCATCAATTTATTCAATCGGGCTTCTTTTTCAATCACACGTTTTTCGGTTGAGCGCACATTTTGCACATCCTTTTCATATTCCGATAAGATTTCTTCCATCCGATGCTGGCTTGCGCCTGCCTTGGATTTTGCACGTTCTATCAGGTCTTTATTCAGCCCTGTTTTTTTGGCCAGTTCTATGGCAAAGGAGCTTCCGGGCTTTCCACTCACAAGGGTATACAGTGGTTCGTATTTTTCTAAATCATACAACATGCTGCCGTTTATAAACCCTTCGGTTTGCCCTGCAAAATTTTTGATATTGCTAAAATGTGAGGTAACTACGCCAAAAGCTTTGTTAGAGTTTAAGCGTTCCAAAACGGCTTCGCCAATGGCGCCCCCAAACTGAGGGTCGGTACCACTGCCCAATTCATCAATGAAAAAAAAGGTGTTTTTATCGGCAAAATTTACAAAATGTTTCATAGCCGTAAGGTGGCTGCTATAGGAACTTAGATTGTTGTCGATGCTCTGTCCATCGCCAATATCCACCATCATATTTTTAAATAAAGTAAACTGCGAATTAGGTAGGCTACATACAAGCAATCCGCATTGCAACATGTATTGATTGAGGGCAATCGTTTTTAAAGCCACCGATTTTCCACCTGCATTGGGGCCCGAAATAACCATGATCCGTTTTTCAGTGTTCAGGGATAAATCTAGTGGTATTGGGGTTTGTCTTACTTTTTTAAGTTTTAAAAAAAGGAGTGGGTGAAAAAGTCCGAAGCCCATAAACCCTCGAGGGTGGTTTTGTGACGTCGAAGAATTGGACGCTGCCGAATTTTCAACGACAGGTTTTAGGGCATTAACTTTTATAGCAAATAAGGCCTTTGCTCTTATAAAATCGGTGATGCTAATTTTCTTTAAATACTCCTCTAAATCGGGCAGCCAAGGCATAATTTTTGAGGTAATTTCTCTTAGGATTTTTTCTATTTCACGTTGCTTTTCAAAATAAAGATGCCTTAGACTATTGTTTGCTTCGACAATTTCTGCAGGTTCAATATATAAAATATTTCCGCTATTGGATTCATCATGAACCAAACCTTTTATTTTTCGTTTATGCTCTGCAATGATGGGGATAACGAGTCTTCCCTCTCTGATTGAAATATCAGTTTCGCCTGCCCAGCCCTCATCTTTAGCCTTTTTAAAGATAGAGACCAAACGCTTGTGAATATCCCGTTCTGTTTTGCTGATATCTCCCGAAAGTTTCAACAATTGCGGCGAAGCCGATGGTTTTATTTTTCCATTCTCATCTAATATTGCATCAATGAGTTTATGTATATCTTTTTTGACTTCAACCCCTGCATATAGCTCAAAAAGTGTAGGGTATTTTTCTTCACGTTTTTTAAAGTAAATTTTTATTTGCTCAATCAAACGGCAAATCTGCCGGATTTGATGCAACTCCAATTCTGATAGGTGCATTCCTTCAATAGTCAATTTATGAAGGGTTTGTGAAATGTCGAGATAATTATCGGAAGGAAAAATCTCATCTTCGGTAATCAGTTGTTTAAACTCGGCAGTTTGATTTACCCATAGTTGAATGGTTTTAGCATTAAACGAAAATGCCATTTTTTCAACCATAGCTTCTCCCAATGGGCTAATACATTGCTCCGCCAACAATTGGCGTATGGTATCGAAACCTATTTTTATTTCTATGTCTTTGGGATACAAAATAGATATGAGATTTTTAGATATGAGATTTCTAGATTATTTATAAGGTTGAGGTGTTGAAAACTTAAAATGATTTTTTTGCAAAAATACTATTGTAAACTTCTCTTTTCCGTAAAACGTTTTCGAAGTTCTAGACTCTGAGGAAGTTTTGTTCTAGATCTATGATAACCTTACTCTATCCTCGCCTTTCGTTTTATATCAAACTTCCCTACCAACTTTATACATTCGCAGGGAGATTTATTGACGTAAGAAAATTGGAAGGTAAATTATTTATTCCAAATTGCTATTTCATATTTGTAAAATCAACGATTGGCATTCTTGCCTTTGAAATAATAAATAAAATCAATATTAAGTAAGTGAATTCTTGGTATAAAAATGCAATTATATGATTTATTATTTATTACAGCATTTATCCCAACGGACGGAAATTCTTCTAATAAATACTTGTATGATAAGCCATAATCAATTTTTCTTATTTTTCGAATATTTGCCCTTATTTTAAAATCAAATCCTATTCCAATAGTTTTAAAATTTAGATTAATATCAGGGATTTGTTCTTCGTATAATGTTACATTAGACTGGCTATTGTTGAAATTGCCTTTTCCATGCAGTCCATATATGGACGATATATTATATTGTATAGAGGGAAGTATAAATATTTCTAAATTTGGTTTAGTTTTTTTTAATATTCTATATCCAAAGGAAATTTGATTAGTGAATGATAAAGTTGTGTAGGTTAACTCGCTGTAGTCGGATGAAGAAAAATTCTGGAATTTAAGGCCCACCTTATTTGTAATAAAATTACTTGATATTTCAAATAATTTATTTTCATTTTGATAAGTGCTAGCTAGCCCAATATTCATGCCAATTAATGCCTGTTTTTTTTTAAAATACTTTTTTTGAAAAACAGATTCCTTAGCGGTAGATGAAAATGTAATATTTGGATGTATTTTTAGCCCAAACCTGAGTTTTTGCTGAGAGTTGCAATTAATTGTTAGTGTTAAAGCAAGTATGCCTGTTAAAACATACTTGCTGAATTTTTTAATATTATTTAATTTATCTAAATTTTTTTTTGAAATAATACTCATCACCAGACTTAATCATTAATAAATAAACACAATTCGATGAAATCTATTTCCAATTCTCAATTCCTAATTCTCAATTCCTAATTCTCCAGTCTGTTCAAATTCTCAATCACTTCATCCATCAATACCTGAAATTCGGTTGGATGATTGGCATAATATTTAAAACTCGAATCCATCTGCCAGTTTTTTATATTTTGCTTTTTGTATATAAATTGGTAGGAACTATCAAGAAGCACCTTGGTATTGTATCCGTATTTGTGAAGTACTTTTTCGTTGCCTTCGGCCAAAACAATATCGGTAAGTAGGGCTATCATATTTTTTCTTGGCAAATGATACCCAGAGTATGCTTTGACTTCTTTTTCTTTGCACATCGAAAAAAACAAAAGGAGGCTTAAAATTGATACGCTAATTTTCATTTTTTCACAAAAGTACAATGATTAAGGAAAACCTAGAAAAAATAAAACAGCAATTGCCTGCCAAAGTTCAATTGGTCGTGGTTTCTAAATTAAGATCGCTTAAGCAATTGCAAGAAGTTTACGATGAGGGATGTAGAGAATTTGCAGAAAATAGAGTTCAGGAACTGATACTAAAGCACGAGCAATTGCCAAAGGATATTCATTGGCACCTCATTGGGCATTTGCAAACGAATAAGGTAAAATACATTGCCCCTTTTGTATCGCTAATTCATTCGGTAGATAGTTTCGAATTGGCTGAGGAAATAAATAAACATGCATTTAAAAATAATCGCATTATACCCATATTATTACAGTTTCATATAGCTCAGGAAGATTCTAAATTTGGTTTAAACCCAAATGAAGCGATTGCTGTATGTGATAAAATTGGCGCCTTATCAAATGTAGCGGTTCAGGGAATTATGGGAATGGCCACCTTTACCGAAGATGAATCTACGATTAGGAAGGAATTTAAACAGCTGAAATCTTTGTTTGATTCTTTAAAGAAAAAATGTTTTAGCGACAAGCAAACTTTTAACACGCTTTCGATGGGGATGAGCAGCGATTATGCCATTGCGGTGCTGGAGGGGAGCAATCTTGTAAGGATTGGCAGTTTAGTTTTCGAATAAGATTTAAAATTATTTACTAAAGGCTGGGTTTGTATTAATGGATTTATCTGTCAACGCTTCCAAAAAATTTATAATATCTTCCTTGTCTTGCTCTGTCCATTCTCTAGGATCGGGCTTGTTGGTAGAAATATTAAAGTGTTTTTTAAGGTTAGCATCTAGATAATAGTTGGTTTGAGGGTGAAATTTAAACCCATTATCATAAAAATCTATTACCTCTCTTAAGGTTTTAAAGCGCCCATCGTGCATATAAGGAGCCGTATATTTTAAATTGATAAGCGAAGGCGTTTTAAATTTTCCGAGGTCTTCCGGATTACGAGTCACGGCATAAAGTCCGGGGTCATTGATGGCATTTGCATTTAACCCATTATTGGTGAATTTGTAATTGGTCATAAAATTTCCCAACTCATGGCAATGAAAACAGTCCCCTTTTTTTTCATCCAAAAAAACCAATAAGCCCCTTCGTTCGGAGGCATTTAAAGTGTTATTAATCTTAGAGGTGTCAAATGATTTTGCAGGATATGCAATTATGGTTCGCATAAACTGGGCTATGGCTTTGGCTGTTTTGTCAAAGGTTATTTCTCCTTGTCCGAAGGCGGCATTATACAAACTAACATAATTGCCATTTGCTTTTAACTCATTAACCAGAAGGCCAATATCCTGGTTCATTTCATTTTGGCTGGTAATGGGATGAAATACTTGTTCCTCTAAGGTTTTGGCTCGGCCATCCCAAAACCAAGCCGAAGCATAACCTAAATTAAACAAGGGCATCGAATTTCGAGCACCCAATGCGCCAGTTGCTCCTAGGCTAAATCTTTTATTTGAATCAATAAACGAGGTGTTTTGTTGGTGGCATGATGCACAAGCTTGCTTATTGTTGCTCGATAGAAGGGGGTCGTAAAACAAGCGCTTGCCTAAAGCGATGCCTTCAACGGTTAACGGATTGGTTAAGGGTATGTTCATTGGCGGAAAACTTGCAGGAAGTGCCAGAACATAGGGCGTGGGATTGTTTGCTATAGGTGTATGTTTATCAAAAAAAGGATCTTTTTTGCAACCCAAAATTAAATTCAGCATTACAATCCAAAGCATCCATTTTGTATCCTTCTTATAAATCACATACAATTTTACACATTAATGGTTAATTAAACCAATTCGTTTGCCAATTATTGACCGACATTCGATAAATATTAAATAAATTGCGCACTTATTCAATGAGGGTTTCGTCAACGATTTGTGCCGTTTTTTTTGGTTTAATTTCTTTTGCTCAAAAAGCCGATTTAAGGGGTTTCGTTTTTAATAAAAAAACAGGAAATCCAGTGGCTTATGCCAATGTTTTTATAAAAGAAACGTATCAAGGCACCAATACCGACGAAGACGGACTCTTTGTGCTGACCAAACTTGCGGCAGGTAATTTTCACTTAATTATCAAAGCCCTTGGCTACGATTCGGCCATGGTAGAAATTGAGCTTATTCAGGGTAAATTGATAAATAAAACTATTTTACTTGACGAAACAGGCATCGATTTATCAGAAGTAAATGTAACGGCCGAACGCCAAAAGAAAAAAAAGGATGTTTACATATCGATAACCAATATTACTGCAAAGGAATTGAAAATGATTCCAAGTATTGGCGGCGAACCCGATTTAGTCCAATTTTTACAGGTTTTGCCGGGCGTTGTTTTTTCGGGCGACCAAGGTGGGCAATTGTATATAAGGGGAGGTGCACCCATTATGAATAAGGTTCTTTTGGACGGAATGACCCTCTACAATCCATTTCATTCTATTGGACTGTTTTCGGTGTTCGATTCCGATATTATAAAAAGCACGGATGTATACAGCGCCGGATTTGGAGCCGAATTTGGAGGGCGTATTTCGGCCATAGTGGATGTTAAAACAAGAGATGGCGATAAAAATGAGGTTAAAGGAAAATTAAATTTGAACACCTTTACTTCTAAATTTATTTTGGAGGGGCCTCTTAACAAATTTAATCCAGAAGATGGCAGCAGCAGTAGTTTTATTCTGTCGTATAAAAATTCATTTTTAGATAAATCGTCCAAACTTTTTTATAACTACGTTGGCCAAGGAAAGCTTCCGTATTCGTTCGAGGATTTGTACGGAAAAGTATCATTCAATAGCTCCTCGGGATCAAAAATACATCTATTTGGGTTTCACCATAAGGATGAGGTAGATTTTGTGAATGCATCGAAATACGGATGGCTTTCAAAAGGATTTGGAAGTAAATTTTTTCTTTTGCCTCCCGGTTCTACCACGCTTATTAATGCCACTTTTACATGGAGTACTTATGATATGACTCAAGATGAGGCCGATGCAAAACCGCGAAGTTCAGGAATTAATGGATTTTATGCCGGCATGAACTTTACAAACTATATGGGCGACGACGAATTTCAATATGGAATTGAAATTAACGGTTTCCGCACAAATTTTAATATTTATAACTCGGCCAACCGTGCCATCAACCAATTTGAAAATACAACTGAACTCAATGGGTTTGCTAAATATAAATTGATTCGATGCAAAAAGAAAC
>CAMDXE010000027.1 GCA_945878925.1 Chitinophaga pinensis | reverse complement strand
TGGATAGGCCATTCGAAGAACACATTGAACCACCACCCCAATTTATCAAACAGGGGGTTCTTTTTTGAAAATAACAAACTGGATGCCGTTAACACAGAAAAACCAATACCTTTGACTCTGAATAAAAAACGTTTAGGACACTATTGATTTGTAATCTATTATTAACTTTATAAATACTGGCCTGGGGAAATGCCCTTGGTAGTCAATTACACAAGCCTTATTCTTAAAATATCGCCACTTTGTATATTCAAAAATTTACCTTCAATTATTTTTCTGAAAACACCTATCTACTGGTAGACGATTCAGGGGATTGTGCCATTGTCGATCCTGGATGTTGCAATACCGAGGAGGAAAAAATACTCGAGCATTACATTGCCACCCATAAGCTAAAGCCTGTTTTATTATTAAACACCCATGCGCATATCGATCATATTTTGGGAAACGCATTTGTAGCCGATTTATACAAATTGTCCTTGGCTATGCATAAAAAAGATCTAGAGGTATTAAATGCTGGAGCAAGAATTGCCGAAAACTATAGAATTCCCTATAATCCGTCACCCAGTCCAGGTGTTTTTTTAGAAGAGGGCGATACACTAACCCTTGGCTCCCATACCCTAGAAATTGTATTTACGCCTGGCCATTCGCCTGGGAGTATTTGCTTTATCAATCATGCTGAAAAGTGGGTTATTGGCGGCGATGTTCTTTTTGAAGGCAGCATAGGAAGAACCGATTTACCGGGTGGAAATTTTGAGGTTTTGGCAAACTCTATTCGCACCAAACTCTACACCTTGCCAGATGAATATGCCGTTTACCCTGGCCATGGCAACTCCACAACCATAGGTTTCGAAAAAAGCAATAATCCTTTTGTAAAATAAAATTTGACATTCTAATAACAAAACTCTACGTTTGTTTCTTACTAATTTTTTTCAATTTAATGAAGTATTTAATAAGCATCAGTATTGGAATTCTTGTAGGATTATTGGCCATGGTTATATCCGAATATAGTGTTTTGGCTCTATTTCCATTGGCAAATCAAAGCGACATACTCGACATTACATCCCTATCCGAAAATATGGAAAGCATGCCATTGCAAAACTTAATTTTAATCTTAATAGGTTATGCCATCGCCGCTATACTCGCCGGATTTATTGGCACTAAATTAAAAACCGAAAATCTATTTATGACAATGATCGCCATAGGCGTTAGCCTAACCATAATAGGGTGTTTCTATTTATTAATGATTCCATACCCATTGTGGATGATTATTGCAGGTTCGGTTATTTTTATCCCTATGACTTGGCTTGGCAGCAAAATTTATAAGGCAAGGCATGACGATAAACTAATTTATAAATTTTAAGTCAAATTCTTTCATTCCGCTCTTCAAGTCGCTAAGTTGTTAAAAAATTAGAGTAAAATTGTTTTTTAATTAATACATGTACGACTTTATCGAAGGCAAAATAGAAAAGCTTACCCCGGCTTATGTCATTATCAATTGTAATGGCTTAGGATTTCATATCAATATTTCAGTTTACACTTTCGAAAAAATGAAATCGCTTGGCCAAGCTAGGCTTCAGGTGCATCAAGTTATTTCGGAAGACAGCCATACCTTATTTGGCTTTTTTACCGAAAAAGAAAGAGAAGTTTTTCGTCATTTAATATCGGTGAGCGGGGTTGGTGCCAATACCGCACGCATATTATTGTCGTCGTTGAACGAAGATGCCTTAATTAATGCAATAATTAGAAAAGATGCGCCGTTATTACAATCAGTGAAAGGCATTGGACCCAAAGCGGCTCAGCGACTTATTTTAGAACTGCACGATAAAATTGGAAAAATAGGTGGAGGAAGTTCAAGCCTTTCGGGACTTACAAATACTGCCTTCGACGAGGCCTTGCAAGCCATGCAAGCTTTAGGTTTTGTTAGAGCAATCGCCGAAAAAGCACTATTAAGAGTGAGCAAGGAACAGGGCGAAAATGCTACAACTGAAAGCCTGGTTAAAGATGCATTTAAATACTTATAAAAGTATATTTTTGAAAATTATTAAAAAACAAAGCTATAAGGAGACTTTACCAAAATTTACAATAGACGTTGAAAAGCATTAGTACCCGCATTCTTTTGGTTGCATTAGCGGCCTTTGGTATTTCTTTAATCTCCTTTAGCAACAACGACAATCGTTCGTATGATGCACGAATGCTTGTAGAAGACTCATCTAAAAAGGACACTTCAAAATTAAAATTCCCCTTAAAATCGAAGAAACCCTACGAGCATACCTTTAAAAACAATCGATTCGATCTTAAAGATCCCGATGTATTAAAAAAACAAACCGAATACGATGCTTCAAATAATTCGTATGTTGTTCGTGAAACCCTTGGGGGTCGCAATTTAATTGCTCCAAAATCTAAATCCTTTTCGGATTATTTAAAAGAATTGAATGAAAAAGAGCAGCAAGACTATTTTCATTCCAAAAGTAAAGCAACCAACTTTGTGCGCAGTTCGGGGATGGTGCCCAATACCTTGAAGGTTCCAGACGCAACCGATTTAATATTTGGACCAGGCCTAATTGACATTAAACCCTCCGGATCGGCCGAAGCAACTTTTGGCGGGAGCTACAATGTGGTTCGAAATCCTGCCATACCGGTAAGGCAGCAAAAAAACGGAACCCCCGATTTTAAAATAAAAATGCAAGTGAGCGTGGCAGGGCAAATTGGCGATAAGCTTAAAATAAATACCAATTACGATACCGATGCCACTTTCGAATTTGAGAATCAAATAAAGCTAAATTGGGAAGGCGGCGAAGATGATATATTAAAAAAAGTTGAACTCGGCAATGTGAGTTTGCCGCTCAACGGCAGTTTGATCCAAGCTGGTCAAAGTTTATTTGGAATAAAAACCCAAATGCAATTTGGCAAACTAATGGTTACCAGTATTGCCACCCAACAGCGTGGGCAAACCAGCGAAACCGAGGTAAGTGGCGGAGCACAAATTACTAAGTTTGATATTCAAGCTCATAATTACGAATCGAATAAGCATTTTTTTGTTGGCCAATTTTTTAAAGATAATTACGATAATGCCCTAAGTTTATTGCCACTTGTACAATCGGCGGCGTTTATCAATTATATTGAAGTATGGGTAACCAATAGAAACAAATCGTTTAACGACAACCGAAATTTGGTTCCCTTTGTTGATTTGGGCGAAACCAGTCCTTTTAACGCCACACTCAAAGATCCCTCGCCTCAGCCTCCAGAAACCTTTAATGAGGCCAATATTTTATGGAGTAAAATTATTGCCGACCCTTTATTAAATAGCAGCACATCGGTTATTGATGCCTTTAAAACCAAATATTCAAGCTTGGATATGAAAGTAGGGATCGACTATAATATATTAACCAACGCCCGAAAGCTTACCGAACAGGAATATACCATCAATCGCCAATTAGGTTATATTTCCCTAAATCAAGGCTTAAATAATGATGAGATTTTGGCTGTTGCTTACGAATACACATACAACGGCGCTGTTTATAAAGTAGGCCAACTGTCGCGCGATAATCCCCCAGGCCCTGGTGGTTCGGGAAATGATTTGGTTGTAAAAATGCTCAAATCAACCATTACCAATACACATTGGCCTTTGTGGGAGCTAATGATGAAAAACATTTACTCGCTCAATACCTACAATGTTCAGGCTCAAGATTTCACGCTAAATGTAGTGTATGCCGACGACAAGTCGGCCGATTTAAATTATCTTCCTGTTGAGCCTGGTGAGCCCAAAATATTCGAAAAACAGCTGATTACCGTCCTTAATTTGGACCGGATGAATAAGCAAACGGAAGCCAAACCCGATGGGGTTTTTGACTTAATTGATGGCATCACCGTCAACATGATGAACGGCAGAATTATTTTTCCGGTGCGCGAACCCTTTGGCAATTTTTTAAGAAACCAATTTAAAACACCTTCGGGCAAAGAGGCTAATTTTTATGCCTTCGATGCCTTATACGACTCCACAAAATGGTGGGCCGAACAGGATGTAACGCACAATAAGTTTTTTCTAAGAGGCAGTTATCGCGGAAGCACCACCAATGAAATTTCCTTAAACGCTATTAACGTCCCCCAGGGTTCGGTAAAAGTAACAGCCAATGGGGCCGCCCTTACCGAAAATGTTGATTTTACAGTAGATTACAACGTAGGAAAAGTAAGAATATTGAATGAAGGCATTATTAATTCGGGGGCGGTTATTAAGGTATCGTCCGAAAGTAATTCTTTATTTACCTTGCAGCAAAAAACCCTGTTAGGGTCGCGCTTTGATTATACCCATTCGCGCAATTTACTTTTTGGAGGCACCATAATGCATATGACCGAACGGCCGCTTACGCCTAAAGTTGACATCGGCCAAGAACCCATATTAAATACCATTATTGGGCTTGATGGTTCCTTTACAAAAGATTCGAGATGGCTAACACGATTGGTCGATAAAATTCCATTTATTGAAACCAAAGCAAAATCAAAAATAATCATCAGTGGCGAAGCGGCCAAGATATTTCCGCACAACGCCAAAACTATAGGCAACACAAGAGGCACTTCATTTCTTGACGACTTCGAAGGTGCCGAAACCCCTTTTGATCTTAAATATTTTCAGAATTGGAAATTTGCGTCAACCCCACAAGGCCAAAAAGACTTATTTCCAGAAACTAGCCTCGATTCGACCAATGCATTTAAACGGGCAAAAATGGTTTTTCACACCATCGACCAAACCTTTGCGAGTGCCGATAAGCGATATATACCCGATTATATTAGTGGCAACGACCAATCGCATCCTTTTGTAAGAGTTTGGGGAATAAAAGAAGTGTTTCCGCAGCTCAATGTTCAGATGCAGCAAATTAATCAGTTGACCACTTTAGATTTGGTTTATTACCCAAAAAAACGAGGAATCTATAATTACAATTCATCCGGAACTGATTTTATGGCAGATGGAAGTTTTAGTAAACCAAAAGAAAATTGGGGTGGAATTGCCCGAAAAATAGAAACCAACGATTTTGAAGCTGCCAATATCGATTATATCGAATTTTGGATGATGGACCCTTATTGCATGAATCCAAATTCGACCAATAAAGGCCAGCTTTATATAAATATTGGAAGCATTTCGGAAGATTTGAATGCCGATAACCGCCGCGCTGTCGAAAACGGATTGCCAACCGATGGCTCCAAAACAGGATTAGATTCAACACGTTATGGTTTAATTGCACAAGTGGCTCCGCAAATTCAGGCTTTCGACAACGACCCAAATTCGAGGCCAAATCAAGATAAAGGATTAGACGGATTGAACGATTCCGAAGAACGAATTTTTTTCAAAGGCTATATCGATGCGCTAATAACAAATTATGGTGCCACTAGCGCTTTGGTTACTCAATTTGAGAATGACCCAAGTTCGGACAATTACCAACATTATTTAGATCCTGGTTTTGATGGCATAAAGCAAAGTATACTCGGGCGTTATGCAGCATACAATGGCATGGAAGGCAACTCTTCCCTAAAGACATTATCCCAAGGTCAACCCATATCGGCCACCATCTATCCCGATGATGAGGATTTGAATCGCGACCAAACCATGAATTTTAACGAAGAGTACTTCCAATATAAAATAGATTTATCGCCCGATGGCCTAAAGGAAGGCACAAATTATGTGACGGATTTTATCAAAACTGTTCCAACTTATGTGGACGATGCCGGCTTGCCCGATAACGTTACCTGGTATCATTTTAGAATTCCAATACGCCAATACGAAAAAAAGGTTGGTGGAATTCAAGATTTCAAATCCATACGCTTTATGCGCTTATTTCTTAAAGGTTTTGAGGATAGTGTGGTTTGTAGGTTCGGGCAGATGCAATTGGTGAGGGCAGATTGGAGGCGTTATTTAAAAAATTTAAATTTTCCGCCTAATGTTGGGCCTAACCTCGACCCAAATGACCAAACCGAATTTACAATATCGGCTGTAAATATTGAAAAAAATAGCCAACGAACACCCATACCCTACGTCGTTCCTCCCGATATTGTGCGCGAGATTGACCCTACGCAACAAAATAATGTAAAAATGAACGAGCAGGCGCTTTCCTTACGCGCTTGTAAACTTAAAAAAGGAGACTCACGCGCGGCCTATAAAACGTTAAATATTGATATCAGAAACTATAAAAATTTAAAAATGTTTGTGCATGCCGAAGGCGACAATTTAAGCCATGGCGATGTAAGAGCATTTATTAGAATAGGAACCGACTTAGAACGAAATTATTATCAATTAGAAATTCCTTTACAAATTACAACACCTGGCACAAACGAGCCTGCAGCTATTTGGCCTAAGTTAAATGAGTTGAACATTGACCTCGATCAGTTTCAAGCTATTAAAATAAAACGCAACGAATTTACATCGGATGTAACAGCATACTTCGAGCAAGTTTTAGAAAACGGCTCAATTCTCTCGGTGGTTGGTCAACCTGATTTAAGCAATTTGCGAACCATTATGTTGGGCGTTAAAAACCCAAAAGACGTAAAAAATGGAAAAACCGAAATTTGTACCGAAGTTTGGTTTAACGAATTAAGACTCGAAGATTTTGTAAATAATGGAGGCTATGCTGCCAATGCTCGCATTGTAGCCGATTTGGCCGATTTTGGAAAATTAAACATTACAGGAAGCTACCAATCTATTGGCTTTGGTGGCGTTGACAAGCGACTAAATCAAAGAAATTTAAATGAAACCATCACCTACGACATACAATCAAGTTTCGAATTAGGCAAATTTTTTCCTGTTCGCACAGGCTTATCCATTCCTTTTTTTATAGGTTATAACGAAAACATCATAAACCCAAAATACTATCCGCTTAACCCCGATGTATTGCTTAAGACAATTTTAAAATCGACCAAAACCAGAGATGAGGAGGCGGCAATAAAAGAAAATGCGCAAGATTTTACATCGCGTTATAGTTACAATCTTACTAATGTTAAGAAAAATAAAGTTGGCAATGCCAAAGTTCATATTTACGACATCGAAAACTTTAATATTAGTTATAGTTACCAAAAGATTTTTAGGCGAAATCAAATCATTCAAGAAAACTTAATCGAAACCTACCGAGCTAGTTTAGGCTACAATTTCAGCAAAACCCCAAAAGCTTGGAAACCTTTTCGTAAAATCAAGAAAAAAGCCTTGGCGCCCATAAAAGGATTTGGGCTATTTTATGTGCCCCAAAGCATCACCATGCGATTGGATGTTGATAGACGATACTCGGAATTACAAAATCGAAACAACGACAATTTTAAAGCCATTGTACCTAAACTGTTTGACAAAACGTTTTATATGACCCGCGTTTACGGGCTAAACTATAACCTTACCAATAATATAAAATTTGATTATAATGCCACCCTAAATGCGCGAATCGAAGAACCAATTGGCGTATTAGATACCCCTGCCGAAAAGGATTCGCTATGGAGAAATTTTAGAGGAATGGGCAAGCCAAACGACTTTAATCAGGTGATTAACGTGACTTATAATGTTCCATTGAGCAAAATTAAATTACTCAATTGGATAACCCTCTCGGGGCGTTATACCGGCAATTATAATTGGCGAACTGCTCCTCCTGCTGCGCCAATAATGGGCCATACTCTCCAAAATTCTCAAACGATTGGGGGCAATGGTCAGCTTAATTTTTCGGCATTCTACAATAAATTTCCTTTACTTAAAAAGGCAAACATGCCAAAATCGACCAACTCGGCCAAAAAGAAAAAGTACGATGAAGACGAGGATGTGCCTAAAACTAAAACAGACAACAAGAAGCCAGCCCCTAAGAAAAAAGACGTTCAGCTATCGTCACCTGCACGAACCACCCTTAAGTTTTTGACGATGCTTAAACAAATACAATTGGATGTAAGCAGTACCAATGGAACTACATTGCCAGGATACAAACATTCGATAGATTACTTTGGTTTGAGTCATAAATATCAAACGCCTGGTGTGCCTTTTTTGGCAGGATTTCAGGATCCAAAACTAAGATACACCTTGGCCAAACAAGGTGCCTTATCGCAAAATCCAATGCAAATAAACCGATATATTCAACTTGAAGGCTTAGAATTGAAAGGCAGCAGCACCATCGAACCTTTGGATGGATTCAGAATTAACCTAAACTTCGAACGTCGTTTTTCGCTTACCACCTCCAGTACTTTCAAATTTGATGACTTATCTCAAAATTTTATCGACCAAGGCTATATGGAAGCAGGTATGTTTAGTATTTCGAGCATAACCTGGAAAACTGCATTTGAAAAATATGACGACAAAAGCTTTCAATCCGACGCTTATGATCAGTTTCAAAAAAACCGACGAATAATGGCCGAGAAAGTTCAGGCCGACGAATTGTCGAAAGACATTTGGAACTCTAAAAATTATGCCAGTTTAATAGGAAAACTTGATCCAGTATCACGTTTTCCATTGGGCATCGACAGCAATTATCAAGATGTATTAATTCACTCATTTATGGCCGCTTATCAAGGAAAAAACCCTGATACGTATAAACTCGAACGTTTCCCGATGATACCTCTTCCATCGTGGCGTGTTTCTTATAATGGATTAGGAAATTTTGCAGCCATTAAAAAAGTATTTACAAATATTACCATAAGTCATGCCTACAGCTCGAGTACCTCTATTGGCAATTTTAATACAAGCGCTAATTATGGAAAAGACACCTTGGCCATAGGCAAAAACCTTACACCACAATATCAATTCACCACTATAACCATTATGGAAAGGCTAAGTCCTTTAATAAAAATTGATATGACCCTAAAAAGTGGATTAACCTTAAATTTTGAACTAAAAAGCGATAGGTCCTTAAACCTAACTACAAGTTTTAAAATTAACGAAATACACAATAAAGAATATGTATTTGGAACCGGTTATCGAAAAACAGGCCTCATATTACCATTCAAAATTAACGGACGAAGGCCCATGCTCAAAAACGACTTGGATTTTAGATTAGACGTTTCCATTCGCGATGGCTACACAATTACCCGCGATATCAATTCCGATCTTAAACCTACCCCAAATGCAGGGATGAAATCCATTTCCATTCGGCCAACCTTAAATTATAATATTACCGAAAATTTCAATTTAAGAGCCTTCTATAACCGAAACGTCAACAAGCCTAAAACTACTCAATCGTTCCCAACGGCTTTAACAAATTTTGGCGTTTCATTACGCTATACTCTGCAATAAAATTATACATGAAATCTATTATTTTTATTCTGTTAAGTACCATTTTTGTGGCTCAAGTTCTAGGGCAAAACGATAAGGTTGATAAAACTGAAAGTTCGATAAGCGTAAGCGATAGTGCCTTGAATTATTTAGGGTTCATAAATCAAAATAACCATAAAATATCGACGGCACACAATGCCATTATTTATGGTTTTAAAGCCAAATCGAGCGATAGCTTATTAGAGGTTATAAATTCGTATCAGATGGGTGTGGATCAAATTATTAGTAATTTAGAAACTATTGACGTGGCCTCTACTATTTCGAATTTAAAAAATAGTTATATACTCTGGCTCAAATCCATATCCCTTTATTTTAACACTAACTCGCATAAACTCATCGAATTTGATGCCGCCAACCGAGCATCAACACAAGGGCTTATTGAAAACGAAAGCAAGTACAAAGACCAACAATTGTCCAAATTTTTTGAAGAAATGGAAGCCGCCCAAACCCAATGGCGCAGTTTATTTATGCTTGAACAAGCTCAGATTCAAGACTTAAATAAAAGAGAACTAAATAGTAATAAGTAAAGCTCATAAGGTTTATTACCCTCAGGTATTAGCCATTTACTTATATAAATTAAGTCTTTAACAATTAAAGGATAACTTAAGTTTGTTTCATTCGTTGTACATTCGTTTTTCGGAATTGAGTTTACACCTAAAAATAGTATGAAAAAGATTTTTGTTTTTCTTAAATGGATATTTATAGCTTGCATTCTATTTGTTGGCCATGCCTACCTTACCTCAAATACACATATTTTCAAAACCTTAAAAAATACCATTTTCAAAGGGAGAATGGCTCCTCCCATCGATACCAAAAAATTATTTAGCACTCGAAAGGTTAATATAGGGACCCCTCAGCCATGGGCAAAAGACTCGACCTACGGAAAATTAAACTTAAGTGATGAGGCTCTAAAAACACTAAACAAATACCAAACGGTGGCTTTTTTGGTTGCCCAACACGGCAAGTTGGTGCATGAACAATATTGGGCTGGCTATAGTGCCTTATCGAGCACCAATTCGTGGAGCATGTCCAAATCGATACTTTCGCTTTTGGTAGGCTGTGCCATTAAAGAAGGTAAAATAAAAAGCGTTGAACAAGAGGTAGGCGATTACTTGCCTGAGTATAAAAATACAGGATTGAAAATCAAACATGTTCTTACCATGAGCTCGGGCATAAACTTCAAGGAGCAATACAAAAACCCATACGGATATGCTGCAAAGGCCCTGTATGGAAGCGACTTACAAAGACTTAATAATAAGTATAGGGTAAACAATCAACCCGGCAAATATTTTATTTACCTGAGCGGCAATAGCCAAATGCTAACTTTTCTTTTGCAAAAAGCAACAGGAAAAAATGTTAGTGAATATGCTTCCGAAAAATTGTGGCGTAAAATTGGAGCCGAACAGCCTGCTTATTGGAGCCTTGACAAAAAAGGTGGGACCGAAAAAGGATTTTGCTGTTTTCATAGCAATGCCCGAGATTTTGCAAAACTTGGGCAATTAATGTTGCAAAAAGGAATTTGGAATACCGATACCATAATTCCATTTTCTTATTTTAAGCAGTCCATTACACCGGCCCCTACCCTTCAACTCAATGGGAACCCAAATGATTTATATGGCTATCAATGGTGGGTAATCAAATACAGAGGCATGGATATTTCTTATGCTCGTGGCATCGATGGTCAATATATAATTTCGATTCCAGCCAAAGGTTTGGTAGTGGTTCGCTTAGGCCGCTTCCGCAACGAAACCAAAATTAATGGGCATCCCCAAGATTTTTATTTATATACCGATGCTGCTTTAGATTTGGTTAATACGCCCTAAGGAAACTTAGGAAATTGCTTAAAATCAGGATCTCTTTTTTCAAGAAACGCATTTTTACCTTCTTGTGCTTCTTCCATTAAATAAAACATCAATGTGGCATCGCCTGCAAACTCCATTAACCCTCGCTGCCCATCGAGCTCTGCATTGAGCCCACGTTTTATCATTCGCAAAGCCATAGGACTTCTTTGCATCATTAATTGGCACCATTCAACGGTTTCGTCTTCCAATCGTTCGAGAGGCACCACTTTGTTTACCATTCCCATTTGTTCGGCTTCGGCAGCTGTGTATTGTTTGCACAAAAACCAAATTTCACGCGCTTTCTTTTGACCAACTTGTCGGGCCAAATAACTGCTTCCAAATCCTGCATCAAAACTACCAACTTTTGGGCCCGTTTGACCAAATTTTGCGTGCTCGGCGGCAATGGTCAAATCGCATACAACATGCAATACATGCCCTCCGCCAATGGCATATCCATTTACCATGGCTATAACAGGCTTCGGTATTTCGCGTATCTTTTTTTGTAAATCTAAAATATTGAGTCGGGGTACACCATCTTCGCCAATATACCCACCCTTGCCTTTGACATTTTGATCGCCGCCGCTACAAAATGCCTTGTCGCCTTCGCCTGTAAATACCACCACATACACATTTTCTGCTTCGCGGCAATATTCCATGGCCTCAATCATTTGCTTAGTGGTTTCGGGCCTAAAGGCATTATAAACCTCGGGGCGATTTATGCTTATTTTGGCTATGCCTTCAAAAAATTCAAATTTTATATCGGAATAGTCTTTTATGGGTTTCCAAATTCGGGATTGCATCATTTTTTATGTTTGATTAAAAGCGCTTAGGATTGAAGTTGTTTATTATCAAGTATTTTAGACGAATGGTTTCGGTATTTAATTATCTAATTGAGGATTGGGATTAATATTAAGTTGAGTAAACTTTTTATAAAATTCTATCGTTAGTGCCGAGTTTACCTCCACTTCTAAAATACCCGCTCGCGTTTTGTCGTTGCATATCGCTGTAAGTTGATGTTGCAAAGTAACAAAATCAGAAGCGTGGAAATAATTAATATTAAATTCTTCAGCCATTCGCTTGCATGTTCTTGCCGATTGTGTGGCAAAATAATCTTCGCACTCGGGCAAATCAGAGGGCCCATCCATAAGCCTAAAAATGCCCCCGCCTCCATTATTAAGTACTATTATTTTAAAATTTGATCGCAAATATTTATTCCACAATGCATTGATATCGTAAAAAAAGGACATGTCGCCCAGCAATATTACTGTTAATTGCTGATGCATCATGCTATTGCCTACTGCTGTAGATAAGCTTCCTTCAATTCCACTCGTTCCTCTATTGCCATATACCTTTAACCCATCTAATGTATTGGCCAAAAAACTGATGTATCGAATCGGCATCGAATTACCAACATGGAGCGTACTTGGTTTAGGAAGTTTGGATAATATATGGTTGGTGGCCGTAAATTCATTAAACGAATTGCCTGCAATCAAGGATTCCATCTTTTTTTCAAGAACCTTTGAATGACTTTTCCAAGCGTCGACATATGATGTACCTATATGGCTAGAATTGGAAAGCAACCAGTTCAAAAAATCAGCCTCGCTAGCCATTATTTCATGTAAGTTTGTTTGAAATGGATTGGCAATGGTATGATTATCTGTTATATGCCAATGCTCAATGGGTTGATGTTGTCGTATAAAATTTTTCAAGCCCTTAGAAACAGTAAATTTTCCAATACTAATTAATAATTCTGGTTTTAAATCGGCCTTAAGCTTCTCATCCGCTATGGTCAATAAAATATCCCAATTTTTAAGCGTTTGAGTTTCATGCAATCCGCTAATGACGTCGGCTATCAATACTATTTTACCTTGTGATTCAAGGCTATCAAACCACATTTGATGGCGTTGCCCCCAAGCATCGGCTCCCGCCAAAATAATAATTTTATCAGAGGGCAATACATCGGGCAATGAACTTACATTTTGCTTTTCAAACACAGCCTCTTGAGGCCACTCGGGATATTGAAAACTCAAATTTTTTGCCTCGTATATTGGTTCAGATATTGGCACATTGATATGAACCGGGCCCTTGGTTGGAAACGAACAAAGTGCTATGGCTTTACTAATAGCGTCATTGGCATTTAATGGGTCGTAAGTAAATGAGCCAAGAATATGCTTTTCAAAAATATTGGTTTGCCGAATGCATTGCCCATCCCATTGATCAATCCAATTGGCGGGGCGATCGGCTGTAATAATTAATAAGGGAATTTGAGAATAATAGGCTTCGGCAATTGCCGGATAAAAATTAAGAACGGCGGTGCCCGATGTACATACAATCGCCACAGGTTTCCCAATGGCCACGGCCATGCCTAAAGCGGTAAATGCTGCCGAACGCTCATCAACCAACGCATAACATTCAAATTGAGAGTGGCGACTAAACGCAAGTGTGAGAGGTGCATTTCGGCTACCCGGACATATTACTACATGCCTTATGCCATGGTTTGCAACATGACTAATAAGTCTATTTACTGCGTTTTGCAAGATTTATCCCAATCTTTTGGGAACAATTATCAATTTAAAAACTGTTCAACATTATGGTAAACTAACCCAAAGGCATCGCTTACGCCTTTATAAACCACCTTGCCATCAATAACATTTAATCCTAATTTTAAATCATTATTTTCGGTACATGCTTTTTTCCAGCCTTTATCGGCCAATTGAAGGGCATAGGGTAAAGTAGCATTGGTTAGAGCAAGTGTGGATGTGTATGGAACCGCCCCCGGCATGTTGGCCACCGAATAATGTATAACACCGTCCACTACATAAATTGGATCGGCGTGAGTGGTAGGCTTGGTAGTTTCGAAACACCCCCCTTGATCAACAGCAACATCCACCATAACCGCACCATCTCTTATCGTTTTAAGCATATCGCGGGTAATAAGGTTTGGCGCTTTTGCTCCAGGAATTAGTACCGCTCCAATAATTAAATCTGCCTTTTGTATGGCTTCGCGAATATTGTATTCGTTCGAAAACACCGTATCTACGTTTGCAGGCATAATATCATCCAGCTGACGTAATCTCGGAATTGAAATATCCATAATGGTAACGCGAGCCCCCAGACCTGCAGCCATTTTTGCGGCTTGTGTTCCAACAATACCTCCACCTAATACTAATACATTGGCAGGCTTCACTCCAGGAACTCCACCTAATAAAATACCTCTGCCGCCCATAGGTTTTTCTAAAAATTTTGCACCTTGTTGAACGCTCATTCTCCCAGCTACTTCGCTCATAGGTACTAAAAGTGGTAAACTTCTATCGGCTTTTTCAACGGTTTCGTAGGCTAGGCAGGTTGCTCCGCTTTTCAGCATGGCATGAGTAAGTGGCTCATGGCTTGCAAAATGAAAATAAGTAAACAACAGTTGATTGGCTTTAATTAAACTGTATTCGGACTCAATAGGTTCTTTTACCTTAATGATCATTTCGGCTATGGCATAGGTTTCTTCGATGGTCGACAAAATGCTTGCTCCTGCTTTGGTATACTCTTCGTCGCTAAATCCGCTTCCTATTCCTGCCGTTGATTGAATGTATATGGAATGGCCGTGTTTTTTAAATTCGGCTACACCTGCAGGGGTCAGAGCCACCCTGTTTTCATTATTCTTAATTTCCTTTGGAACACCTATGATCATAATCTATTTAATTGGGCTGCAAAAATATAAAAATTTCAAGGAAGGATTATACAAAAAAGTTGAAATATTTGTATCTGTCCTTGCGCTAGTTTTTAGTACACTAGCTGTAATTATACGATTCGCAATTAACTGAATCCTATTTAACCTTTGACGAAACGATGTATTTGGTAAATCAAAGCTCCAAATAATGCAAAGGCTCCTATTTGATGGAATACCCCAAGCCATATAGGTACATTACATAGCAATGTAAAAATACCGAGTAAAACTTGAGCAATCACCAATAACATCGATAGGTTGATGGCCTGTTTTTGAACTACCTTAAATTTATACTTTATAGCCCACATCCACAAAATCAAACTAAAAATTAGCACTCCCACAGTTCGGTGTATAAACTGAACCGAAGAAATGTCGTTGACCAAACTCATCATTCCGTTCGACCGAAATGCTGCCCCAACTGACGATGCAACCCATTCTTTTCCCATCATCGGCCAGGTATTGTAAATATGTCCGGCATGAAGTCCAGCTACAAATCCACCGTACACTATTTGAATATTAACTAAGATAAAAATCGATAAACTTACCCAAATTGCTAGTTTCGAATTTTGTGGGTTCGTTCTTTTGTTTCCATATTTAAGATCGAGAATAACCCAAAATATGTAGCCAAATGTAATAAATGCATTGACCAAATGAATAGCCAAACGATAATGACTCACATAGGGCTCGTTTAGCAATCCACTTTTTACCATGTACCAACCCAAAAACCCTTGCCATGCTCCTAACAGGAAAATCAAAATTAATTTCGGAAGCAAATCTTTGGGTATGAGTTTTTTAATTAAAAAATAAACAAAAGGCACCAAAAACACTATCCCCAACAAGCGTCCTATTACCCGATGAAAGTATTCCCACCAATAAATATTCTTAAAATCGGAAAGTCCAAAATGGGTATTTATCTGCTGAAACTGCGGCGATTGTTGGTATTTATTAAATTCGTCAATCCAGTTTTCATTTGTTAGGGGGGGCAGAGTTCCGGTTATAATATTCCATTCGGTAATTGATAAGCCCGAACCCGTTAATCGGGTTATGCCACCAATAACCACCATTGTAAAAATTAGAAAACATCCGGAATAAAGCCAATTAATAAGTTTTCTATTTGCTGTGGTCATAAAAAATTTAAGTGCAAAACTAAGCTACCAATGAGATATTATGGGGCAAAAAAGAATAAATAATTACTTACTGTTTTCGGATTAAGGTTACTGTTCCCGAAAACAGGGGTTCAACGTTTTCGGATGTGCCCTTATATTCACAAATGTAAAAGTAGGTACCCTCGGGACACAGTTTTTTTCCATTATTTACATAACCGTTCCAACACGCCGTATAGTCTTTGGTTTCAAACATTACTTGACCCCAACGATTGTATATGGTCAATTTAAATTCGGAGCATTCATTTAATCCTCCATCAAATCGATAACAGTCGTTTATCCCATCGTTGTCGGGTGTAAATACATTTATTGGTATGATATCATCGGCAGGAGTGCCCTTTACTTCCAAATCAATGATTGCCGTATCGGGGCACAATTGCTTGTCGTTGGTAATTAATTGGATGGTGTATAATCCCACCTTTTGGTATTCGTAAGTGTTGGGATACGGAATGTCGCTTTTTTGGCCATCGCCAAAATCCCAGTTACAGGTTTTAAAATTTTTGCTGTTATTGGTAATTTGAATCTCGCTTGTACAATCAAATTGTTTAATGTCGAATAAAGCCTCACTATGCTCAACAATGATAACAGTTCGCAAAGTGGTATCGGCCATATTACATGTGTTGCTGTCTATGGCTATGAGTTGAATTTTATAGGTTCCGCTATCGGCAAATGTATGCTTAGGGTCTTTGGCTGTAGATTTTTGCCCATCGCCAAAATCCCAAAAATAGGATCCTGCCCCTAAACTTTGGTTGGTAAATTGAATATCGGCAGGCCCACAAGCAGTAGCATCGGGTATAAATTTGGCTTTAATAATATTCGTTATTTGAAAATCTATTTTGAAAGCTGCATTGCTGCACCGCCAGCTCACATTTTTTGGAAAAGCCGATCCTGCCGTAGTAGGAAAATCATTTAAAGTAGCTCCGGCTACATTCGGGCAGCTTGAACATACCGATTGATAAATTACCCCGCGCTTATCAAATCGGCTCGTTCCTCCATCGACATGATCGCGCGATAAATTTCCACCATAGTAGGTTGCAAACAAAAGACTTGATAAATTTTTGCCAAACACTGCTAAATAAAAATCGGAGCCATCGGTTGTTTTTTGAATGGCGTTGGCCGTAATGGGCAATCCATTTGTGGTGCCAATATGCCCTTCTCCTACATTCGACCCCCAACCCGAAAGGTAAATATTGCCGCATGAGTCTACCAAAAATGCTGAAGGCGATATATTCGGACTATTGGGCCGTGACCCAAAAACAGTTTGTTTTTTTATGGCGCTAAACGTCGAATCGGTGATAAGAATAAACTGGCCTGAATTTTTAGTAAGCGTGTATGCTCCGGCTGTAGGCGTAATATTTCCTTCGGTTTGTCCTGTGGCATAAACCTTTCCATGTTTATCTATCTCTAAAAAATAGATTTGATCGTACTGCGAAGTACCAAAGTAACTGGCTTTTTTTAGAGCAAAACTATTTTTATCGTAACTGGCCAAAAAACCATCAATTCCGCCATTATTCGATTTATTAAAAACACCCGCAGTCGTTGGCAAATTATAACTAAAGGTTCCTCCGGCAATAAATATATTTTCTGATTTATCAAATTCAAGGCTATAAATTCCATCGCTGCCTTTGCCACCAAAATAAGTTGACCATAATAAAGCATCTAAGTTTTTCGAAAATTTTAAACACAAACCATCTGCAGGCCCTTCTAAATTTGATTTTGAAGCATTCAATACCGGAAGATTATCCGAATTGGTGCTGCTTACCACGTATATGTTATCGGCTTTGTCGGTTAATACTTCTCCCCTAAAATCATCGGCATAATTATACTTTAAGGCGGCATCGGTTAAGCCATCATTTTTTTGGCCCCCAAAAAAAGTGGCCCCTTTTAGCTGATCCCCATTTTTTGACAATTTAAAAATAGTGATATCGGTAAAGGCCAAAGTATCGGTATAGCTATTGTGCGAAGTGTCGTATCCATTGGCACTCATTGGAAAGTCACGCGAGTAGGTGGTTCCAAATACCACCAATTCCGAATCGCTGTTTACCACCATACTGTGAGGGTAATCGTCGCCTAATCCGCCTACATAAGTTGCATAAAGCAAAGACTTGCCGCTTGAGTCGTATTTGCTAATTGTAATATCACAAGGCAAATTAACGGGTTCAAGGCCTTGGCCACCTTTACATACTGTTTGAAAGGCGCCCATAGTTACCGGATATTCGCCATGCGTATTGTCGGTAATGCCTCCGGCATATAAGTTTCCTCTTAAATCGAAGGTTGCGGTATATCCAAAATTATCCCCGCGCGACCCCGAATAGGTAGAAAACACCAGTATTGGGTCGATAATTAAAGGAAGATTGGTATTATATCCCTGAGGCAATTCATAGGAAATTTGATTTTCATTAACTTTATAGATACAAGGAATGTATTCGGCTAATTTTTCTGGTTCGGCCATTTGTTGACTTTGCCATACAAGTAAGTTTTTGTCCATAAAACTGCCAATACTCGTTTTCAATTGCAAGGAGGTTTCGTTAACCTTTATTCCATCCAAACCTTCCAAAGCCAATTTTATTTGGGCAACGTTGGCATGAGGGTGAATGTACCATTCGTATTTTATTTGCCCATACTTTGAATACACTTTTAAATCAATTCCTTCGTAAATATTTGAATAAACAACTTCCTTATATAGCGACACATTTGACGCCCATTTATGTTTTTGATTTCCTAAAAAATAGTTAAACTTTTCTCGAAATGGACTCTGCCCACGAATGCGTTTATCGAAAGACGAATTCATAAATTGATATTTAAAAACATGACCATCAATGGCTTCATCATGGGTTAAGGTATCACCATGCAAATGTCGGTGTGCATTGCGATATGCTTTTTCGTCAAACAATTTAAACGTGATGGCATTTTGTTCTAAAAACACATACCCCGAATTTAATTGCACTCTAAAAAGAACTTTTGAATCGAACTGCCCTTTATTTTCGACAAATTGCAAATCATCATCGTTTTGAGCAATGGCATGCCATGGGATTAAAAAACCTAATACGAAACCATATATTAAAAAACGACGCACTATTAATTTAACTCAAAATTCGACAATCTTCCTCGAATAGACAAACCTTTGGATAAAACAGTTGCTTTTGAAGCCTTATATTTGCGGTTCTTTATAAATAATGGAATTAAACGAATTACAGATTCAACGCAGAGAAAAATTAACCCGTTTGCGCGAATTAGGCATCAATCCTTACCCGGCGCAGCCATATCATGTTAATGCCTCGGCAGCCGACATTAAGCAAAACTACGAAAACGACAAATTAAACTATAAGGATATTTCGTTTGCCGGCCGCATTATGTCCATACGAATTATGGGAAAAGCAGCATTTGCCGTATTGCAAGACAGCACCGACCGAATTCAAATTTACATCAACCGCGATGAAGTTTGCCCCGATGAAGATAAAACCATGTACAATGAGGTATTCAAAAAACTACTGGACATCGGCGATATTATTGGGGTAAAAGGCTATGTTTTTACCACCCAAACAGGCGAAATCAGTATTCACGTTTCGGAGCTTACCTTGCTTTCGAAAGCCTTGAATCCATTGCCATTGCCTAAGGAAAAAGATGGCGAAATTTTCGATGCCTTTACCGACCCCGAAATGCGCTATCGAATGCGATATGTAGATTTGATCGTTAACCGACAGCAAAAAGATATTTTTATTAAGCGCACCAAAACCTTTAATTCGATGCGAACGTTTTTGAACGACAAGGGCTATATGGAAGTAGAAACGCCTGTTTTACAACCCATTCCAGGTGGGGCTGCAGCCCGTCCGTTTATAACCCATCACAATGCCTTAGATACTCAACTTTATTTGCGTATTGCCAATGAACTATATTTAAAACGCCTTATCGTCGGAGGATTTGATGCAGTTTATGAGTTTTCGAAAGACTTTAGAAACGAAGGAATGGACCGGACGCATAATCCTGAGTTTACCATAATGGAACTCTATGTAGCCTATAAAGACTATTACTGGATGATGGATACGACCGAAGAAATGTTGCGTAAAGTAGCCTTGGATGTTACAGGCGACGAGCAGGTTGCATTTGGTAATGTGGTCTTAGATTTTGGTAAACCTTTTGAACGAATAGGCATTTTGGATGCCATAAAAAAATACGGAAATGTGGATGTGAGTGGAATGGACGAAGACACTTTGCGTGAAAGCTGCAAAAAAAATGGCATTCATGCCGACGAAAAGATGGGCATAGGCAAAATGATAGATGAACTATTTGGGGCATTGGTTGAACACCACTTAATACAGCCTACATTTATTATGGATTACCCTATATCAATGAGTCCACTAACCAAAATTCACCGCGACAAACCCGGGCTTACCGAGCGCTTTGAATTGATAATAAACGGCAAGGAAATAGCCAATTGTTATAGTGAGCTTAACGACCCCATTGACCAGCGCGAACGTTTTACCGAGCAAATGCGTTTGAGCGAAAAAGGAGATGACGAAGCCATGTTTATTGATCAAGATTTTTTGCGTGCTTTGGAATATGGAATGCCACCAACCGCCGGTATTGGAATAGGAATGGACAGGCTGGTGATGCTATTAACCAATCAACAATCTATACAAGAGGTGCTCTTCTTCCCTCAAATGCGACCTGAGCGTTGGGATTAGGCTTGGATGGGAGCATAAGCCGATGCCTTAGTTTAAAAAATAAATATTAATTAATCGGTCAAATGCGACCCGAGCGTTGGGATTAGCCTCGGATGGGAGCATAAGCCGATGCCTTAGTTTAAAAAATAAATATTAATTAATCGGTCAAATGCGACCCGAGCGTTGGGATTAGGCTTGGATGGGAGCATAAGCCGATGCCTTAGTTTAAAAAATATACATAAAATAATCGGTCAAATGCGACCCGAGCGTTGGGATTAGCCTCGGATGGGAGCATAAGCCGATGCCTTAGTTTAAAAAATATATATTAATTAATCGGTCAAATGCGACCCGAGCGTTGGGATTAGCCTTGGATGGGAGCATAAGCCGATGCCTTAGTTTAAAAAATAAATATTAATTAATCGGTCAAATGCGACCTGAGCGTTGGGATTAGGCTTGGATGGGAGCATAAGCCGATGCCTTAGTTTAAAAAATATATATTAATTAATCGGTCAAATGCGACCCGAGCGTTGGGATTAGGCTTGGATGGGAGCATAAGCTTGGCGAAGGTGGCGATTTTTACCACGACTGTTGATGTTGAGCACAAAAACTTTCGGCTATCACAAAACTGTCTGCGGAGCACTGAACCGCCACTTTTGGGCAGGCGTTGTTATAAGCTGGGTATTTGTCATTTTGGTCGATTTCACAAGCTCTTACTGCAAATAAATAATAGTTAATTATTTACAAAAATATTAG
The DNA here is from genome assembly GCA_945878925.1 of Chitinophaga pinensis. Taxonomy (GTDB): domain Bacteria; phylum Bacteroidota; class Bacteroidia; order NS11-12g; family UBA9320; genus JABWCE01. Next base: position 1,034 of record CAMDXE010000027.1, on the reverse strand, counting down.
GTTGCATAATGTGTTTGTGCTTTGCTTCTGTTTTTAATTTTTAATAAATTTCTGATTACTAATTATTCCGCCAGCAGATTTAGTTTTTATAAAATAAATACCATCAGCCAAATTGTCTAAAGGAATTTGGATTAAGTTCCGAGATGTTTTTGTATTACTTATTGAATAAATTAATGTCCCTATAGAATTATAAACCTTGCATTCAGTAAAATTAATTTCAGAACTAATATTTAATTCTAATTTCCCATTTGATGGATTTGGATATACATTAAATTGAAATAAACTTTCATTAATATTATCCTTGAATCCATTGGTATTGCCGTTTTTCAACTTTGAAACTATGGCATTTTCATGATTAAAACCACAATCATCAATAAATGGTGTACATGGTGCAATTTGAAAACTTATACGGTTTTGATTGCCATCGTGAAAATCTGATATCCCTGTAAATGAATCAATTGTTTGGACATTAATTCTAAAACCTGGGAAAATAGATATTTTTTGACCTGCCTTAATTATATAATCTGAATTATGGCGCGGTGAAAAATGTGAAATGTCAGAACTACCAATGACCGTTGATGCCAGATTAGCCACGTTTACATCCTGAGCTGCTTGAATAGTAATTTGATTTTTAACTTGCCAATCATTTCCTGGAAAGAATCGCCTGTTTAAATTTATTATTGGTTGGCAAGCAGAAATGGGGTCAATTCCAGAATGAGTCAAGGCTTCTTCATTCTCAGGTGCTAAAAGTGGGCTTAATGTACCCCAACTTTTGTGTAACCAACTATAGAAAAAATTAGCATCATCATCACAATCATCTTCTTCATGCCAACTCCACGATAAAACTCCGATAATTTCTTTACTTGTAACAAATAACGGTGAACCTGTAATACTCCCCATTTTTAAACCAAAAGGTTAGAATATTAAGTTAAAATTTTTCATTCAAATATCTTCTTTTTTTTTAATTTCTTTTTTGGTACTTTTTTCTTTGTTAATAACCTTGTTTTTTGTGGATAATGGATTCTTATGCTGCC
>CAMDXE010000026.1 GCA_945878925.1 Chitinophaga pinensis | reverse complement strand
GGAGTGCTTTGTGGCTCAGCCTGTCTATGATTGGACGGTTGGCTGTTTCCACGGTCATTATTTTCGTTGTGTCTGGGGCTTGGGGTGCTCTGAGTTTCTTCTCTGCGCGGCGCTGGCCTATGTGGTTGCTCATTTGTTCTGTTTCTGTTTTCGGATGGTTCGTAGCTTCTCGAAGCTGGTTTACTTTCTTCACGGTTGCTCCCACCCGAATTGTACTCTCGCGATTGTGTTTGGCCAGAAGGTGATTCTGTTGAACTTTCATTCGTCGACGAATTATTTCTGTTGTATGTTGGACGCGTTTCGGTGCTTCTTCCATAATCAGGCCTACTTCTATCTATTTCTCTTACTCGTCGTACGGTTGGTTCCGAATTCGGTTTAATCGTTTCATTCGAAGGATTATTTTCGATACGGCTTTGCGATTCGCTTAGTTGTCTCTTTGGATTATTTGAATGTCCTCCATTGGATAAGGGTTCTGGAGCTTCCGTACGTTTGTCAAATTCTGGTTTTGTTCCGTTTATTTCTCCTATACGCCCATCTCTAGCACCTTTATTTGGAGCCACATCACCATTGTTTCCTGGGGTATTTTTATCAGAAGGCAATTCGTTTGGTTTTTCAGTTCTACCCGCATTACCCGAATTGGCGGGTTGTGCTTCATTTCCTGTTTTGGGCAATCGTCCTCCATTTTCTGATGGGTTTCCAACCATGCCGTCTTTGCGATCTTTTTTAGGATCAAATGTTGTTCCACCGCCCTGAGGATTTTGCTGTACCATGCCCCCTCTTCCGCGAGGAGCTACCTGATCGGTACGCGATTTTGTTGGCGTATTGCTGCCTATAGTTTCGCGAGGGCCATAAATTTTTCCTTTTGCAGGTTTGTATCCACTTCCTGAATTGCTGTTATGAACATGAGCTGGCCTATACCAAGGGCTATGTGAATTTCGGTAATTCCTATTATAGCGCGAATATCCATAATTACTATAACCATATCCATTATAGCCATAATTTGAATACCCATAATAGGGATAGCCATAGGATGAATACCCATAGCTGTAATCGCCGTAATTAGAATATCCAAAAGGTTGATAATACCCATAAGGAGTTCCGGCATAGTATGAATTTGAATAATACCCCCAGCCTCCTGAATACCCATACCAAGGATCGTAATAATTATTGTAGCAAGGATGATAACTGGTTCGCCAACCCCATGTTGGATAAGCGTAATTATACCCAACATTCCATCCATTCCAGGGGTTATACCCTACCCAAAATCTGCTTCTTGCTGGTCTATTCCACCCCCATGATGGGTTGCTGTAGTATGAATTGTAGTACCCTCCACCATTATTATAGTTCGAGTAAAGGGCGTCGCTATAGCCATCGCTATACCCATCGCTGTATCTTAAGCGGTTAAAAGATTTACCATAAGAAAAATCATCGTCATCGTCGTAATTATAAGAATTGGATGATACACCATTAGAACCTGCATTGGAGTTGGAATAATTGGATGATGCACCTATGCTCGAAGAATCTTGGGATCTGTTAAACTCTTCGCCTTCCCCCTCTTTATATTTTCTATACTCTGGCTCATTGGCCGGTGTTTGAGCTTTTGTATCAAAATTATTTTTAACAATTGGGCTAGGCTCAATTGGTTTAGTAGCCTCTGCTTTGTCGTCGGCTGGCGATGAGTATACATCATCATATTGGCCAATATCTTGGGTTGTGGTGGGTTTGATAGAGCTGCATGAACTCATAATAACCAAGAGCGTGCTTAAATGTAGAATAGTTTTCATAATTTTTTCTTTGTATTAATTCCTAATTTGGACTTGCAAGTTTATTTCGATGCTTAATTTTTTACAGTACATTTCAGGATGCGAATGATTAATAGTGCATTTAAATTAACTTTGCATTTTTAGCTTCACAATTATTATACCAAAGGTAATACAAAAATTTAGAGATGGCATTTCAAAAGATTAAGCGGAACGAGGATTACTCAAAATGGTATAATAATTTGGTGATAAATGCTGATTTGGCTGAACATTCGGCCGTCAGAGGATGCATGGTGATAAAACCTTATGGCTATGCTATATGGGAAAAAATGCAGCAGCAATTGGACAAAATGTTTAAGGAAACTGGACACAGCAATGCTTATTTCCCACTTTTTGTACCAAAAAGTTTGTTTGAAGCCGAGGAAAAAAATGCAGAGGGTTTTGCAAAAGAATGCGCCGTAGTAACCCATTACCGCTTAAAGTCGGACCCTAATAATAAGGGCAAACTGATTGTGGACGAAGATGCTAAACTTGAAGAAGAATTGATTGTGAGGCCAACTTCAGAGGCCATAATATGGAGTACCTATAAAAATTGGATTCAAAGCTATCGCGACCTTCCATTGCTTATCAATCAATGGGCCAACGTAGTTAGATGGGAAATGCGCACCCGATTATTTTTGCGTACAGCAGAATTTTTGTGGCAGGAAGGACACACTGCCCACTCCACAAGACAGGAAGCCATCGAAGAATCAGAACGCATGCTTGAAGTGTATGCCGAATTTTCCGAAACATTTTTAGCCATACCTGTAATTAAAGGCGTAAAAACACCTAATGAACGATTTGCAGGCGCCGAAGAAACCTATACCATCGAAGGCATGATGCAAGATGGAAAAGCTTTGCAAATGGGCACTTCACATTTCTTAGGCCAAAATTTTGCCAAGGCTTTTGATGTTAAGTTTGCCACCAAAGAAGGAACACAGGAATATGTGTGGGCCACAAGTTGGGGTGTAAGCACGCGTTTGATGGGTGCATTGATTATGGCCCATTCGGATGATGAGGGCTTGATATTGCCGCCAAATTTAGCGCCCATCCAAGTTGTAATCATTCCGATTTATAAAGGCGAAGAAGAATTAGAAATTATTTCTCAAAAAGTAAAACCCTTGCAAGAGGCCCTAAAAAAAGAAGGCATTTCGGTAAAATACGATAACCGCGATACACAACGTAGTGGTTGGAAATTTGCCGAATACGAATTAAAAGGGGTTCCTCTGCGCATAGCCATTGGGCCTCGCGACTTATTAAACAATACCGTAGAAATAGCACGCCGCGATACTAAAGAAAAGATGAGTGTGAGTATGGATGGCCTTACCCAAACCATTCAAAATCTTTTGGAGGAAATTCAAGTAAATATTTATTCGCGAGCCAAAGACTTTCAAACTAAAAATATACATCTTGTAAATACATTCAGCGAATTTGAATCGGCATTAGAAACGGGCGGATTTGTGAGCGCCCATTGGGATGGAACCCCCGAAACCGAAGAAAAAATAAAGGAAGAAACCAAAGCGACTATTCGCTGTATTCCTTTGGATAACAAATTAGAAGATGGCGTTTGTATTATGAGCGGATTACCAAGCAAACAAAGAGTTTTGTTTGCAAGGGCTTATTAAAACAAGGATCAAGGCCTATATGGCTTTCATACCTACCTCGTTTTTTATTAAAAAATATCAAACACCCTTCTGCGCTTTATATAAATAAAGTAAATTTGTATCAAGAAAAAAGCAAGGCTATGAATGCGGCAACAAGTTTAAGATTATTTGAATTAACTCAAGAATTTATTAAAGATAAAAATAAAGCTACTGAGTTTGTTTCAAAAATTGAAGAAACAATTGACACAAAATTCAAAAATGAAAAAGATTATCTTGCTTCCAAAAAAGACTTAGCCGAAATGGAATCCAGAATTAACAAGAACATATACATTGTTGGCTTGATTCAATTTATTGCCATTGTAGGAAGTGTATTGGCAATAATAAATTTTATGTTAAAATAAAACTCTCAATTCCCTGTACTCTCTCCCAATCTTACTTCCAATCCGTCTAAGTCTGGCGTTAGTTTAAGTTGGCAACTTAAGCGGCTGTTTGGTATATCTAATAAAAAAGCATCATCCAACATGGCCTCTTCGCTCTCCGACATTTCGGGCAATTGATGATGGCTATCGAGTATAACATGGCAGCTTGCGCAAAGTGCCATTCCACCACAAAGGGCTTTTATTGGTATTTCATGAAGACGTATGGCTTCCATCAAATTTAAACCCATATCGACAGGAGTCTCCACTTTATGTTTAACCCCATTAAGGTCGGTTATATTAAGGGTAATTAAGGCCTCCATAGTTCATTAAAAGGCGGTTACACCGCTTACGGTTGTGTATTTTAGAACAAGGTTTTTATCCGGATTTATATGTTTATAGGCCGATTGAACCATAAGCGTAGCCTCGTGAAAACCACATAAAATTAACCTTAATTTTCCTGGATAATCGTTAATATCGCCGATGGCATATATACCTGGCATATTTGTACTATAATCCTTTGGGTCAACCGCAATCGATTCTTTATGCAAGTTTAAATTCCAGTGTTTAAGTGGCCCAAGCTTTGGCGAAAGGCCAAACAGAGGAATAAAATAATCGACTTCTTGTATGCTTTTGTGTTCATCCTTAAAATCCGTAATTTCTAAAGATTCTAATTTATCGGCGCCATTAAGTTCAGTTACCTCAGCGTTTAAGACTAATTTTATTTTTCCGATCGCTGCCAAATCATTTACCTTGTGAACCGAATCTAAATGGCCTCTGAAATGCATACGTCGGTGAACCAAAGTGACAGACTTGGCCACATCGGCCAAAAAGATGGCCCAATCTAAGGCCGAATCTCCACCACCCGAAATTACCACATTCATATTTCGGTATTTTTCAGGATCTTTAATAATGTAGTCAACCCCTTTATCTTCAAAGTTCAAAAGATGTAAAATTTCGGGTTTTCGGGGTTCAAAACAGCCCAATCCTGCTGCGATAGCTATAATCGGCGCGGCATGCTCTGTTCCTTTATTAGTAGTAAGTTTCCATCGCCCATCATCCATTTTTTCAATTTTTTCGGCCCTTTCGCCCAGTGTAAATCCAGGTTTAAAAGGCTCGGCTTGTTGCATCAGATTTTTTACCAAATCGCCTGCCATTACAATGGGAAAGCCAGGAATATCATAAATTGGTTTTTTAGGATAAATTTCGCTGAGCTGTCCACCTGGCTGAGGCAAAGAATCAATAAGATGGCAATGAAGTTTTAAAAGTCCAGCCTCAAATACGGTAAACAAACCACATGGACCAGCTCCTATTATTAAAATATCGGTTTCAATCACTTTATATTTTTACAATAAATTTGGCGCAAATTTAATTTGAATAAAAGATTAATCCCCTAAAAAGTTTTAGAAATGATGTCTGATTTTTATTTTGCCAATGATGAATTGATTTCAATATCACTCGCTTATACTTAAATGTAGCCAAAATGTAAAACCTTAAAAAAATTAAAAGGGTTGAAATCATTTGAATATCTTTGGCCACTTATTGATACCGATTTTTATGAAAAGAGCCATAAGTGCCCTCCTCTTTTTTTGTTTTATATATACTATTCAAGCGCAAAAAGTTAAGTCATCGTGCTCGGCGCACGATAGCATTGTTGCCAAGTATAGAAATGATGCCGATCGATTGGCTTTACGAATGATTTATAAAATAGGCTCGGCCTATATTGATAGCGCAACTATCCAAAAAACACTGAGCGATACCATGCTCAACGCTTTAATAGCTGTGTATAATGCCGATTCGTTACCTGCTAGAGACACTGTGATTTTTATGCGAAACTTACACACCTATCCAACCCCGGTTATGACTAATTTTTATATGGCTGCCGACTCTATGTTGCCTTGGATGCAGCAATTAAGATTGGACAGTTCGAAAATCGGGACCGATTCGGTAGGTTTTTTAATAAAAACATACAAATTAAAAGTGGTTAGGTACTATCGCATCAATCAATTCCCTTACCACATTGCTATTTTCGAATCTTCTGAAAATCTAAACCTCGACGTTTTAACACGTTTGTTTAACAAAATTGGAGGGGTTTATTTTGCCAATAAAGGCAAAGTAGAAGGTGATGGAAACGATATTACCCAAATAAAAACTAAAAATTTTATAGAACTAATTTATTCTTATGGCTGGGAAAATTGCCAAACTGGATGCCTTAACCGACGCTTTTGGAAATTTAATGTATACCCGAATTGCTCAGTTGATTTTTTGGGTAGTTATGGAAGTATATGGAAACCAAGTTCTATCATCGGCATTTCCGAAAATCATGTACAAGCCAGTCCAAACCCTTTTCATGATAAAATTACATTGCAAAACCTTAATGGTCCCTGCCAGTATAGGTTGATAAATACTTTTGGGCAAGTCCTAAAAGATGGAAACATTAGTGCCCCTCAAATTGAAAATCTTGAAGGTTTGACTGCAGGCATTTATTATTTACAAATACTGAGCAACCATTCAACCAAAACGTATAGAGTTGTAAAGGAATAGTCCCATAGGATGCTATTTACCTAGCATGCTATGGCTTAGTTTATCAAATTTTACGAAACTTACTGGATTAAATAAGTTGGTTAAAATCGAAAGCTATTAATTGACTTTGCCAACTACAGGCATTTTTCGACCTATGCCAAAGGCTTTATCCGACACCCTAAGTATGGGTGGAAACTGAAACCGTTTATATTCATTTCTATCCACCATTGCTATAATTTTTTTAACCAAATTGGCATCAAATCCTAAGTCTATTATTTCAAGTGGGCCAAGCTGGTTTTCGATATATTGACACAAAATAGCATCAAGCACATCGTAATCTGGCAAACTATCGCTATCCAACTGACCAGGACTTAGCTCGGCGCTTGGGGGTTTTAATAAAATGTTTTGTGGTATTATTTCTTCATGGCGATTGATGTATTCGGCCAATTGATACACTTGTGTTTTATAAACATCGCCTAATACCGAAATGCCACCGCACAAATCGCCGTATAAAGTGCCATACCCAACAGCAGCCTCACTTTTATTGGTAGTATTGAGGAGAATATGTCCAAATTTATTACTCAATGCCATCAAAATATTTCCGCGAGCCCGAGCCTGCAAATTTTCCTCGGCCACACCAGGTTTAGTATCCTTAAATAGTGGCTTAAGAATGGCCTCTAAAGAATTTACCACCTCTTCGATTGGAATAATCTCATACGATAATCCCAAATTTTTACACAATTCTACCGAATCGTCGATTGAATGATCGGATGAATATTTAGACGGCAACATGACTGGCAAAACATTTTCAACGCCAATAGCTTCCGCTATCAAAGCGGTAACCACCGCCGAATCTAATCCCCCCGACAAACCTAAAATAGATTTGCTAAAGCCTGATTTATTAAAATAATCTTTCAATCCCAGTTTAAGGGCGTTGTAAATTAAAGCAATGTCCTCATTTTTGTAATTGTGACTGTGGCTATCGTATGCTTTATTTGGCAACCACTCAACCACCTTACAATCTTCTTCAAAATATTCGCATTCGTCGGCTATAACTCCCTCATGTGTAATAAACATCGAGCCCCCATCAAAAATAATATCGGTATTAGCTCCCACTTGATTGACATAAAACAGGGGTAAATTGTATTTTTGAGCATTGAATCTCATCAATTCTCTTCGGTTTTCAATATGCTTATAGCTAAAAGGCGAACCCGAAAGGTTGATTAATAAATCGGGCGCTAACTTATGCAAGGCCACCATGGGACTGGTTTTGTAGAGCGAAGGTTCATCTAAATCCCACAAATCTTCGCAAATAGTGACGGCTATTTTTAAGCCTTTAAACGACCATAGACTGAATGAATCGTTTGGCTCGAAATAACGGTACTCGTCAAAAATATTATAATTAGGAAGTAAGGTTTTAGAAAAAATTTGCTCAATTTTTCCATTGCATAATACCGCAGCCGAATTAAACAATTTTTTACCCTGTTTTAATTCACTTCGAATCGGGCAACCAACAATCATCGCTGTTTCTCCAGTGTTTTCGGCCAATACATTTAGAGCCTTAAGGCATTTATTAATAAAATGAGGATGGTCAAGAAGATCCTGAGGAGGATAACCGCAAATTGCTAACTCCGAAAATAAGACAAGGTCTGATTTATCGGCTACAGCATGCTTGTAGGCCTCTAAAATTTTTCCTGTATTTCCTTCAACATCGCCAACTTTATAATTAAGCTGGCATAGGGCGATTCTCATTGTGTGTGCTTAAAATAATACGCCAAGCGAAAAAGAAACATTCTTGCTAAGCAAAATGGTTTCGTCTCCTTTTTTATTACTTAAAATATTTGAAAATCCATTTTCATACCTTAGGTTGCTATAGATGGATGTGTTTTTGCTCAAGTTATACTCTAGTCCACCCCCTATTTGAATGGGTAAATTAAAAAATCGCATGTTATCATCAAACTCAAGGGGTTCATAAAACTCTTCCGAATCGCTATTGGTTTTAATGTTTTTTCGGTCGTCTTCATTCCAAGGCATTCCATTGGCTTCGTTTCGATTGATGGTTGCTTTTGAAGCTATCAAAAAACAAGGCGCAACGCCAAACTGCACATAGTATTTGAGATAGCCAATTTCATTGGTTCTTAATTTAAACGATAAGGGGATTTGCAAAAAACGCAAGTTGTAGTCGTATATGGGCTGCAATACTGGATAGGTGCCAGTGTCTTTTTTATACGTAAGGCTATTTTTAAACTTAAACGAGCCATTTATCGTACTAATTAAAAACTCAGATGAAAATGCATAATTGGGTTGAAACAAATAATCTACCATTATACCATAAGAGTTTCCCAATTGAATTCCATTTTTTTCGATATTGCGGCTATCGGGTTTGAAGGCCGTAAAATTTGCACCTCCTTTTAAGCCAAAAATAGTTTTGGACACAAAAGGTTCCTTTTTATCTTCTGCCCTTGTGTTTAGCGAAGTTAATGCGATGATCGCACAGATTAAAATTGATTTTTTAAACATTCTTTTTAAAAGTTTATAACGGACGTCGTACAATTGCCGTTAATTTTGCATTGGATACCACAAAAATGATAAAAATTATTAATAAAGCACTCTCCCTACTTCTATTATTAGCGATAAGTCTGTTTTTATCGCATTGCAGTGACGATTCAAAGAATGATTCTCAGTCCATAGATACAGATAACATTAAGGTTAACATAAAATTTAAACGCTTCGATGAAGCAATTTTCAATGCAAAAAATGCTCAGGAAATAGCCGCCTTAGAAAAACAATATCCCGACTTTTACCCCGTATACATGTACCAACTTATGGGCGACATTACCCAAACGGACCAATCTGCATTAGAAGCGGCAGCCAACTTAATGCGCAATTTTACAACCGTACCCGAGTTTGGACTTGGACTAAAACAGCGATCCGATTCGATTTTTCAAAATTTTGAACCTTTCAAAAAGGAATTGACCTCGGCCATGAAACGCTATGCCTATTATTTCCCTAAAGATACCATCCCCGAATTTATTACGTTCATATCGCCTCTACGAATAAATTTTCCAGTTATCGAAGGAAAAAACCAAATTGGAATTGGATTAGATATGTACCTAGGTAGCGATTATAAACCTTATCATTCCTTTCAATTAGCCGACCAATTTCCGGCATACAGGGTTAGAAAAATGCGTAAAGAATACCTCCTCCGCGATTTAATTACAGCAATATGTGTTAATAAATTGAAACCCAATGAAGCCAAAACCCGCTTAATTGATGAAATGATTTATGAAGGCAAGATAGCTTTTATGGTAAAATCACTATTGCCCCAAACACCCGATAGTATAATTATGGGTTACACTCCAGCACAACTGGCTTGGGCCAACGAAAACGAATCGCAGGTTTGGGCTGCCTTAGTCGATTCGAAAGCACTGTATATTACCGAACCCGACGAAATACGGCATTATATTAACGATGCGCCTTTTACAACAGCCAAAGGTTTTGGAAGCGGCACTGCACCTCGCATTGGCTCCTATACTGGATTGCAGATTATTATGAATTATAAGAACAAAAATCCATCCCTAAGTTTCCAACAGATTTTAAATGAGAATGACGCCGATTTAATTTTAACAAAATCAAAATACAAACCCTAAGCCATAAAAGGCTTGATATTGCCATCTACTATTTCATAAATTTAGAGGCAACCCTTTTTTTTGTAAACTAGTGCGCCTTTGCGTCTAAGTCTGCTTTTAATTCGGGAAATTGTTTAATCAATCCTTCAAGGTGATGGTCGAAATAAACACTCAATTTTTGATATTCGGGCTCTAATTGAGCGATTCGCCCTCCAAATGATTCGGCATTATTCAAATTCGCCTCCACCGCCTCCTTTTCTTTGGCCAAGACCATTTTAAAATTATATCCAGATATTTTTTCGTCCATCAACGAGTTTTTCAACGATGAGAGTTGTTTTTCATTTAAGCGTACACGGCTAAAAATAACGTCATAGTTTTCGATAAACCTCCTGTACACCGTATAAATACCTTTGTATTTGTCGAGGTTCATAATAAATTCGAGCACCGAGCTGTCGGGTTTTATTTTTTGCAAAACAGCTATTTGTCGCTTCATTTCATTTTTGCGTTCGTTGATGGTTATCAAATCAATTTTTAGATAATCCATTGCCCGACTATTTTTATGAATTAACGAATCAATGGAAGCCGATTCGACAGCATATTTTTTTTGACAACTTTTCAAAACCAGGCCCATGCATAAAAGCATAAAAACTAAAAGGTAAGCGTTTTTTTGAATTCTCATAAAAGTGTAATATTGCTTGCGAAAATAGATGGGGTCAAAAATAGATAAATTCAAGCATTGGCAGTTCCTTCGCGAAATTTTTAAAATAGCGTCGATGGCATTTGGCGGCCCCGAAATGCATATGGCCCTTTTCTCTAAACGATTGGTTCATGAAAAAAAATATTTTACACAAAATGAATTACTCGAAACTTTTTCTATCTGTCAACTCCTCCCAGGCCCAACCTCTACACAAGTCCTAATATCCTTAGGCTATAAACTTGGAGGCGCGTTTTTAGGATTTTTTACCTTGCTTATTTGGGTATTGCCCTCGTTTATTATCATGACGGCGCTTTCGTTTTTATATGTTAATTTGGCATCCGACACCCTGCATTCCTTGCGATTTATAAGACCACTGGCCGTTTCATTTATCATTGTAGCAGCCATTAGAATGATAGGCCCTATGCTCAATAACAAACTTTCCATTGGGCTGGCACTCTATTCTTTTTGTGTATGTGCCTTGTTGCGACATCCTCTTGAAAGTTATATAAAAACACCTGCCATTTTTCCTTTTGTATTATTCACTGGCGCACTTGTTTCTTTCATTATCAACAAGGAAGCAAAATTCTTTTCAGATAAAAAATTAAAAGTCAATTGGGGATTTCTTATCCTTTTTGGAGTTATTTTTATAGGCTCTGCAATTATTGGAAAAATAACGAACAGTCCTTACGCCATCCTGTTCGAAAATAATTTTAGGTTTGGAAGCTTGGTTTTTGGGGGAGGAAATATGTTAATTTCAATGATTTTCGAACAATTTGTTCAATTCAAAAATTACATAAGTGCCGAAGAATTAATAACAGGATTGGGCTTGGCGCAGGCCACACCGGGACCTGTTTTTTCAATTGCCACCTTTACAACGGGCTTGGCCCTTCGTGAATATGGCGTTTGGGGGCAATTGGCTGGATGTTTTATTGGTACGGCTGCCATATTTTTGCCGGGTAGTTTGCTTATTTTTTGGTTATATCCTATTTGGACTTCCCTTAAAAAATTTAGATTTTTTCAACGCTCTTTTCCAGGCATAATAGCTACGTCGGCAGGCATTGTGGCATCTTCAGCCTACCTTGTATTTTTGCCTATTGGGCTGCGATGGAAAGTAGAAAATAGTTTTTTTTACACAAACCTTGTAAATCAAAATCCTATTAATTGGCTAAATGTGATAACAATTATGGTACTTTGTGTGTTTTTATATAAAACTAAAATTCCATCGCCCTATTGGGTAGTTATGGCTTTAATTTTAGGATTTATACTGCGATGAATTTATTAAAAAAAATCTTTTTATTACTTATTCCATTCTCCTTTTTCGTTTCGTCCGAATATGGCTATGGTCAGCCACCTAAAGCCCACGATGGTGTTATTCAGTTTACTGGATTAGTGCTAAGTGCCGATAGTCTTAAACCATTGCCATATACAGTTATAATCATAGCAGGAACCCGACGAGGCACCGTTACTGATTATAACGGTTATTTTAACATTGTAGCCCGAAAAGGCGAAACCATGGTTTTTGAGTTATTGGGGTATAGCCGTTCCGAATATATTATACCCGATACGTTTAAAGGCTATAAATTTTCAATGGTTAAACTATTGGCTCCCGATACCTTATTTCTGCCCGAGGTAATCATAAGCCCCCTTCCCGATCGTCAGCTATTCGATCAATATTTTGTTAAAACCAATCTTCCAAATAACGATTTGGAAAGGGCGCGTACAAACCTTGAACGCGAATCGTTGAAAGATATATTGTTGAGTATGGATGGCCAGGAAAACCAAAATTATTATATGCAAAAACAGGTTCAAAAATTTTATTATGCCGGCCAAATGCAGCCCATGAACATTCTCAGTCCCTTGGCATGGAACGAATTTATTAATGCCTGGAAGCGTGGAGATTTTAAGAAAAAACGCTAAGATTTAATTAAGTGAGCAGTCATAGCATTTCAACCCTACTTAGCAAACCATGAATCAAGCCCGTATATATACCAATATCAAATCGCTTTATGGAATAACGGCAAATTTGCCAAGAAATAAAGCTGGGCGCGAAATGAAAGAATTTGATCATCTGGATAGTGCATGGCTTTTGATATCGGAACACGGAACCATCAAAAATTTTGGACCCATGAATTCTGTACCCGAATTTTCGGGAACCACAATCGATTGTTCAGGAAAACTAATCTTGCCCTGTTTTGTTGATAGTCACACGCATTTGATTCATGCCGGTAGTCGCGAAAATGAATTTGTCGATCGCATTAAAGGTTTAAGCTACGAACAAATTGCCAATAAGGGTGGCGGTATTTTAAATTCAGCCTCAAAATTGCATTTATCTACCGAAGACGAATTATTTGAGGCTTCATATGAGCGATTGAATAAAGCCATTTCCTTAGGCACAGGTGCTATTGAAATAAAAAGCGGTTATGGTTTGTCGCTCGAAGGCGAATTAAAAATACTAAGGGTTGCCCATCGCTTGAAATCGGTTTCGCCCATACCCATTAAAGTTACTTTTTTGGGCGCCCATGCTTTGCCTATGGCTTATAAAAATAATCGCGAGCAGTACATCAACCTAATTATCAACGAAATAATTCCGGCTATTGCGGCCGAAAAACTTGCCGATTACATAGATGTATTTTGCGAAACTAATTATTTTTCAGTGTCGGAAATGGAACAACTACTGGATTGTGGTTGGAAATATAACTTAAAACCAAAAGTTCATGTTAATCAGTTTAACAGTATTGGTGGTATAAAATCGGCCATAAATAAAAAAGCCATTTCCGTAGATCATTTAGAAATAATGACCCCAGATGATTTTGAGGCTTTAAAAAATTCGAATACCATACCTGTGGCCCTTCCAGCCTGTTCATTTTTCATTAAAATACCTTATGCTCCGGCTCGTCAACTGATAGATTGCGGCTTACCACTTACCTTGGCCAGCGATTACAATCCTGGAAGCAGCCCTTGCCTAAGCATGCCATTTGTGGTTTCGTTGGCCTGTATATCCATGGGCTTATTGCCCGAAGAAGCATTTAATGCTTCCACATTAAATGGAGCGGCAGCCCTCGAATTGCAAAACGAATATGGCAGCATTGAAATTGGAAAAAAAGCAAATTTTATGATAAGCAAAGCCGTGCCCTCCTTAAATTATTTGCCCTATAGTTTTGCCGAAAACTGGATTGACTCTGTGGTAATTTCAGGCAAATAAAAAAACTTTTTTAATCGTCCGAGTTTTTCAAAAAACATGTATGCGCATTCTTAACTTTTTTCGCTTCGCGTGATAAGGGCTTAAGCAGATACCCTCAAAAAACTTATTTTTGCATCATGATAAATGGCAAGAAAATTGTGGTTGTTTTACCCGCCTACAATGCAGCGCTTACGCTTAAAAAAACCTATGATGAAATTCCATTCGATATCGTAGACGAGGTGGTTTTGGTAGATGATAACAGCAAAGATAACACGGTTGAAACGGCCAAATCTATTGGAATAAAGCACGTTATTAAACATGCTAAAAACCGGGGATATGGAGGCAATCAAAAATCATGTTATGCAAAAGCCTTAGATCTGGGAGCCGACATCATTATTATGCTCCATCCCGATTACCAATATACGCCAAAGCTTATCGCGCCAATAGCCGGTATTATTGCCGAAGATTTGTACCCGGCGGTTTACGGTTCGCGCATTTTGGGTAAAGGCGCCTTAAAAGGAGGGATGCCTATTTACAAATATATTGCCAACCGTTGCCTTACCCTTTTTCAAAATATATTAATCAATCAAAAGCTGTCCGAATACCATACCGGCTACAGAGCTTTTAGCAAAGAAATTTTTAGCAAAATAAACATCGAAGCCAATTCGGATGATTTTATTTTTGATAACCAAATGACGGCTCAAATCTTTATGGCTGGCTTTGAAATTGGTGAAATCACATGCCCGACAAAATATTTCGAAGAAGCCTCGTCCATTAATTTTAAGCGAAGCTCCATCTATGGTTTAGGCGTTATTTGGGTTTCGATTCAATTTCGTTTGCAAAAATGGGGTATAGGAAATTTTAAATTATTTAATATCAAAAAATAAGTATCCCAATCAAACCCAAAAAAATTCAAGCATGGAAAATCATTCACAAGGCTCTCAATCGATACAAGATATGGTTATTGGTATGAGCGACGGATTAACGGTTCCATTTGCCTTAGCCGCCGGATTGAGCGGAGCTGTTGCTTCGTCAAGCATTATTCTAACGGCAGGCGTAGCCGAAATTATTGCCGGAAGTATTGCCATGGGGCTTGGGGGATATTTGGCAGGCACGGCCCAAGTTAATCATTACAAGGCCGAACTCAAGCGCGAATACGAGGAAGTAGATCTGTTGCCCGAAAAAGAAAAACAAGAGGTTCGCGATGTTTTTAAAAATTATGGATTGAGCGAACGCTTGCAAAATGAAATTGCCGATGAAATGGCGAAAGACAAAGATAAATGGGTGCAGTTTATGATGCGTTTTGAGTTGGATTTGAATACCCCCGATCCCAACAGGCCTTGGAAAAGCGGTTTGACCATTGCCACAGCCTATATTATTGGAGGAACTATTCCAATATTACCTTACATTTTTACCCAAAACTCAGAAACGGGACTTAAATATTCTGCCATTCTAACGCTAATTGCCTTATTTGTTTTTGGTTTATTTAAAAGTAAAGTTACAGGCCAACCCTTACTAAGCGGAGCCATCAAAGTATTGTTAATTGGAGCCTTGGCAGCAAGTGCAGCTTATGCTATTGCAAAAGCAATGGGCGTTTAAGAATGCGCCTTTATCCTTCGTGTATTATAGCGAAGTAGCGCTTTTTTATACCCTAGGGTAAATGTAAAATAGTTGTCCTTATTTTTGGGATTTCCTCTGTTTGTGCCAAAGGTATTGTTTTGCGATCCCAAATTTCTATCGGCCAATTCAGCCGAAAGGTCTCCGTTTGCCGATTTTAATTTATCGTTATCGTAATATACCGTGCTCACATCATCCAAATAATCGGTAAAACATTTGCGAAGGGTGAATTCATAAAATAAAAAACTTCCTTTTTTAATTTCATTCTGAAACCCAACTGTCACCGGAATTATTAAGGAAAACCCTGAATATGGCTTAGCTCCGCCTACCAAACCCTGGCCTTCGGTTTTCATCCCTTTTAGCGAATATAATTTTCCTTGGTATTCGGCTTTGGGATTGAAATAAATAAAGCCAACACCGAGGCAGGTATAAATCTGACTGATTTTTTTCTTGGGGGGCATGGCCGTCGACTTGCTCATTTTTCTTAAAAAATTTACTTTTAACGATGGAATAAATTCAAAAACATTGGTTTTAACGGACAAATTTCTCAGTTTTCTCGATAGCTCTTCGCTATATTTATCATCGGCACTTAACGAAACATAATTAATATTTGTTCTTAATTCTATGCTTCGGTTAAAGCCCCAATCGTAGGCAAAGCCAAGGGTATACCCAACGGCCTCGTCGTCAAAATCTTTCAAATCGTTGGTTCCGGCACCATACGAACCTCCTAAATCGCCTAATAAAGTGGTTGCACCAAACCCAATTTGATAGGCTCCTGTTTTAAATAAAGATTGGGCAAAACTAATGGAACCCATCATAGATACCATCACAGTGATAAGGAGGCGATTGCTTGTAGACATAAAATAATTTAAATAATAAGTTTAGTTAATAGAGGATTTTTGAAAAGTTTAGATCACAAAAATACAATCTATTCGATATAAACCGCACAGTTCCCAAATATTAGGATCCCTGTGTTAATTAAATTCAGGAATTTATAGCAATTAATATCTGTATTGGTCAGCTTTATAAGGACCATTTACATTAACGCCTATATAATTGGCTTGTTCGGCACTTAGGGTAGTAAGTTCAACACCAACATGAGCTAGATGCAAACGGGCAACTTTTTCGTCTAAGTATTTTGGCAAAACATAAACCTTGTTCTCATAATTTTTATGGTTATTCCAAATCTCAAGCTGCGCTAGAGTTTGATTTGTAAATGAGTTGGACATTACAAACGAAGGATGGCCCATAGCCACGCCTAAGTTCACCAAACGACCTTCGGCCAAAACCATTATTTCGCGTCCATTAATATTATAAACATCTACCTGTGGCTTAACGGTATACATGGTATTACCATACGATTCATTTAGCCATGCCATATCAATTTCATTGTCGAAATGCCCAATATTACATACTACGGCTTTATCGCGCATGAGTAAAAAATGCTCGGGTCTAACAATATTACAATTGCCAGTAGCGGTAACAATGATGTTACATTCAGGAATTGCATTTTCTAAAGTTTTAACTTCATAGCCATCCATAGATGCTTGTAAGGCGCATATGGGGTCAATTTCGGTAACCATAACACGGACTCCATTGTTTCGCAAACTGTCGGCAGATCCTTTTCCCACATCTCCATAACCGCAAACCACGCCAACTTTTCCTGCCAACATTAAATCGGTTCCTCGGCGAATGGCATCAACCAACGATTCTTTACATCCATATTTATTATCGAACTTCGACTTGGTAACCGAATCGTTTACATTGATGGCTGGCATTGGCAAAGTGCCATTTTTCATGCGTTCGTAAAGGCGATGCACTCCGGTGGTTGTTTCTTCGCTCAAGCCTCGAATGCCCTTTATTAACTCAGGAAATTTATCGAAAACCATGTTGGTAAGATCGCCACCATCATCTAAAATCATATTGAGGGGTTCGCCGTTTTTAAAAGCGAATAAGGTTTGCTCAATACACCAATCAAATTCTTCGTTGTTCATGCCCTTCCAAGCAAAAACCGGAATTCCTTCGGCGGCAATAGCAGCTGCAGCATGATCTTGTGTCGAAAATATATTACAAGACGACCATGTTACATCGGCGCCTAATTCAATTAAAGTTTCGATCAAAACAGCCGTTTGAATAGTCATGTGAAGGCAACCCGCTATGTTGGCGCCTTTCAAGGGTTTTTGCATTCCGTATTCTGTACGAAGACTCATCAATCCTGGCATTTCAGCCTCGGCAAGTCTAATTTCTTTTCGGCCCCATTCTGCAAGGCTAATGTCTTTTACTTTGTAGTTCACGGGTGTTGATTGTGTTGTCATTTTTAAGGAGCGGCAAAGGTAAGTTTATAAATCTATTTTTAATTATCTAAAAACGCTTATTTTAAATCAATCCATGAAAATAATGGACTATTGAATGTAAATTTGCAGCTTAATAGAATTCGTATGCCTTACCCCGAAATGTTAGTGGCTCCCATGCGGGCCGAATTATCCAAAAATGGATTTGAAGAACTTAGAAATGAAGAAGACGTGAACAACGCTTTTGAGCAATCGCAAGGAACCATGCTTTTAGTGGTAAACTCGGTATGTGGTTGCGCGGCGGGTTCATGCCGTCCAGGCGTTTTACAATCGCTTACTGGTGATAAAAAACCCGAAAAATTGGTTACAGTATTTGCCGGTCAAGATATGGATGCTGTAGCTAAGGCTCGCGAAAACATGATACCCTATCCTCCTTCGAGCCCTGCAATTGCTTTGTTTAAAGATGGCCAACTAGTGCACATGATCGAACGCCATAATATTGAAGGACGAACTGCCCAAATGATTGCAGACAACCTTAGTTCTGCCTACAATCAATTTTGTTAAACCTCGCCAGTTAACTAAGGCGTTATTGGATTGGCAATAACTTCAAAATCAATCACCAGTTTAATGGTGCTTGCATTTTTTAGCGGTGCATTGGTTACTAATTTGCCCGACACCGTTAAACGGGGCTTTTTGGCAAACGGAAGCACATCGGCGCTCGATGGACTAATATTTAATTCTTTTATTCCTTTTGGAACCTGATTGAATTCTGCAATTTTTAATAAGTCGAAATCGGGATCTCCAATATTTCCGGTCGTCAAATTTAAGACGCCACTTTCTAAAATATCAAAATTAGACGTATCAGGACTTACGAGGATGGCGGTTATTTTGGTAATGGTTACCGATTTAATTTTGCTAATATCGGCCCCAAATGCCGAGGCTAAACTGTCGAGATTGATGGCTTGCGATTGCGGGCTAAGTATAATTTCACCTGAGCTTGCGTTTGGCTCGAGGTTAAAAACAATTTCTTTGGTATTTAAACCAAATTTTACATCGAATACTTCGTTGTCGCAGCTCGAAAATGTAAAGAATACAAGAGCAAGAGTTGCTAATTTAAGTGTTTTCATAATGTGTTAATTTATAAGATTCAGAACAAACGTAAGCACATTTGTTTAATAATTCAATACCACCTTAGCATTGAGATAAAAAATAAATGCTTAATTACTATTGCTTAAACTATTTAAGTCCAAAAAATCGATGGCAATATTGGATGTACGTGCAGAAACAAAATTGGTAAATTGCGGTTTAAAATCAAAAAAAATGAAACCTATCATATGGTCTGTGCATCTTACATCATTTGCAGTAAGTTGACTGTCTAGTAGTTTAAAGTTCGCCACTCTAAATACCTGCACCCGTTAGTAGAAATGTAAGAGCAGCATAGCTAAATTGAATTGACTGCAAAAAATGAACTTTCTAAAACAAAAACACAAAACAATCGTTTAATTGACAAACAATAAAAAGAAACTATCTTTGAACAGTTAAAAAATAATAGCAATGAAAAAAAATAAATCATATCGTTCAGACTTTTTATTTGCAACACCTTCTTTTGTTATGGGTGCAGGTAGTGTTTTGAACATTGCTGGTAATTATTTTTCATTTAACTATTCATCAAGTTACAGACAAGCGGACACTAAAGCAATAAGTTCGGATTGGGGTGTAATTGGTGGCGACATTGAAAAAGCATCTGCTACAATTCCTCAAAATTTCAAAGCTCCAAACAGCAAATAATGGTTGACGAATTTACAGAGCAACATTCAGAAGAAGATAAACAAGATAAAAGGGAATTTAATGACCACTCTGATGAAGGTATTATTGCTGAAGAAATTCAAACCATAATTGAAGACCCTGAAATTCCCCAAGATAAAAGAGACCGAATAATAAAAGCATTTAATCGGGTTACATCCATCAGACAAGCATCTTCATTTAGTGGACCTATTCCTCCACCTCAAATTTTAAAAGGGTACAATGATGTTGTAAAAGACGGCGCAGAAAGGATTGTTATCATGGCTGAAAAACAATCAAATCATCGCATGCAACTTGAAGATTATGCCCTAAAAGAAGAACTCAAACAAAGTCGTCTTGGACAAATATTCGGTTTTATACTTGGCCTCGTTGGGTTTGGACTCGCAACAACTTTAGCAATGTTTGGACACGAAGCTATTGCAGGAATTTTTGGAACAACTACAATACTTGGACTTGTAACTGTTTTCGTCCTTGGCAAAAAGGCACAGCAGAAAGACCTTTCTGATAAAAGCGAGTAATTCCTTAGTGGTAAAAAGCCACATCCGCGTATTGGTGTAAGTTTCCTCAATAATATTGCAATTTTAAAACATTCAAAAAGGCATGAAACCATCAAACACGCACAACGAACGAATCGCCAACTTGACTTTTGCCTCGGTATATCCGCACTATATCGCAAAAGTGCAGCGCAAGGGCCGAACCAAGGAAGAATTGCACCAAGTGATTGAGTGGCTTACCAGTTTCGATCAAAAGCAATTGCAAAAACTCATGGATGAAAACGTAACGTTTAAAACCTTTTTTGAAAGGGCCAACTTACATCCAAATGCTTCAAGCATTACAGGCCTTATTTGTGGATATAGGATTGAAGAAATTGAAAATACATTAACAAGGCAAACACGGTATTTAGATAAATTGGTGGATGAATTGGCTAATGGAAAAAAGATGGAAAAAATTTTAAGAACCCTTTAGCAACGTTAAATGAAAATAAAGCAAAACAAAAACTCTAATAAAGACGATGCTAACTCAATACTATGAAGAATTTTGATTGGACCACATTTACCAAAAAAATTGCAGTTAAAGCATCGCTAACTGATATTTATGATGCCTGGACTACGGCAGAGAATATTGAAAAATGGTTTTTAAGTAAGTGTATTTTCAAGGACCTTCAAGGAATCCCAATTGACCGAAAAAAACCATTAGAAAAGGGATTTGATTACGAATGGAATTGGTTTTTGTATGAGCTTACCGAACACGGTAAAATTACGAAAGCCAATGGAAAAGATTTTATTCAGTTTACATTTGCTGGCGAATGCTTGGTTGATGTTCAACTCTCTGTTCATCAGGATATGGTTATTATTGAACTTACCCAGAAAAATATACCAGAAGATGACCGCTCAAAACGAGAAATTAGACTTGGCTGCGATGCCGGTTGGTCGTTTTTTCTTGTTAATCTAAAATCGGTTTACGAAGGTGGACTTGACCTTAGAAACAAAAACAGTTCGCTCAAAGGAATGATAAATTGTTAAAAAATGAAAGCAACCGGAAAAACCGTCCATGAAATTCTCATCAGCCTTCCAGAAGACCGGGCCGAACCGTTCAACAAATTACACGACGTTATTCTAAAAAATCTCCCCACTGGTTTTGAACCTGGCATTAGTTATGGTGGATTAGGGTATGTTGTGCCCCATTCTATTTACCCCGCAGGTTATCATTGCAAGCCAAGCGAGCCGCTTCCATTCGCAGGAATTGCATCGCAAAAAGATTCTATTAATTTTTACCACATGGGTATTTATGCCGATCCTGTGCTATACAATTGGTTTGTGAGTGAATATCCAAAACATTGCAAACAAAAACTTGACATTGGCAAAAGTTGTGTTCGTTTTAAAAAATTAGACGATATCCCTTATGAACTCATTGGGGAGTTAATGAAAAAAATGACGGCAAATGAATGGATTGAAAAATATGAGGCCCAATTGAAGCCCAAAAAAGCGAATTCAAAATAACCCTCTCTTTGGAAATTGGCCATACATGGGCTTCCAGTTTTTTATTGCCGCTTATTTTAGCATTAATTTACCTTTACCAAACCATTCATCCTTGTTTTTCAATACGTAATAATACATACCAACTGGTAAGTTCAAAGACAGCTCGGCATTTGCATTGCTAATTTGCGAGGTGTAAACCGAGGCCCCCATCGAATTATAAATTTCAATCGTGGCCACCTGATCTGAATTATTTATGACTTGAACCTTCCCATTAGTAACGTTTGGATATAATAAAACAGCTTTCGGCTTGGTATTGCAATTATCGGCCGCAATGCTATTTGAGTATTCAAACATACCGTTATAATCGGTTTGCTTTAGCTTGTAAAACCAAGTGGTTCCGGGCAAATTCGATTTCATGGCCTCCCTATCTACAAATTGATAGTTTAAAAGTTGACTCGAATTGCCATAACCTTTTACGGTTCCAATGGCTTTAAATTCGGTTTCGCTCAGGCCTCTTTCAATGGTAAAATAATCGTTATTAAGCTCACTGCTAGTGGCCCAATTTACAAGTACATCCTTATCGTCGCAAGTGGCGCTAAATGAAATGAGTTTTACCGGAAGTGGCGCGCCTGTGCTTCCAAATGTAAATGTGCCATAGGTCGTTACATCGCTGGTTGTAGTAATATTTCCGCTCGAAGGGCAGCCGCCTGTGGTTGTATTTGTATTATTATTATTCTCCCATTCGGTTCCATCCCAATAGGCCACTCTCAAATCAGTACAGTTGCCCACTCGGCTATCGTTTAGGGTATTGTTCCAGTACAAATTTACGGTAGCTGTGCCGCTGCCTGAGGTTCTGTTCAATTCCCAATATTCGGTTAAACTTACATAAGCCAAAATCGGCGTTGGCGCACTGGCCATCGTCGTAATATTTGAAAATGCTGTTTCAAAATATTGCGCTTTATAGGTAGATGAAGCGTTTGGAGTGCCTATGGCTATTGGCGCATATAGCGTTCCATCACCTACTGGGAAAATAAATGCTGTATTGCCAGTTTTATCCATGGGCCCATCCACAAAACTTGCGGTACTGCCACCTGTAGACGATGCCGTGCTAGTTAGGGATAATAAATTGGTTGAAGTTGTATTTACAATTCCATCGGTCAAGGTTAATACAGCCGTTACATTGGCATCCTGTTGCAGAGTTATACCCGCTGCGCTGGTATTGTT
>CAMDXE010000025.1 GCA_945878925.1 Chitinophaga pinensis | reverse complement strand
AAACTTTCGCTCATAAATCAAGTACTTCAGCTGCACCATCATTTTTTAGATTTTGTAAAAAATTAAGAATAAAGCGGTTTAATTTGTAGTATCAAATAAAATCAAGCTCACCCTTATAATTTGCATTAAATCACTCATAAAACTACAATAATCTATAGATTAAATTTCATTGACTATGTTGGATAAACAAACGATTATATTAGAGCACAATCAAATTGAACGCAAAATTCAACGCATGGCATGGGAAATATACGAAACCAACCACCTTGCCGAAAATTTGATACTCATAGGCCTTGAAAGCAATGGCACTAAAATTGCCAAAGCCATTGGAAAAATATTATCCGAAATATCAAAAATCGAAATTCATTACGGCCATATTAGCATCGATAAGCCAAAAGGTTTTGATTCGGATATTAAACTTGAATGCCCAGTAAGTATAAGCAACCAAGCGGTCATATTGATTGACGATGTGCTAAACAGCGGCCGAACGATGTTGGCTTGCATGTTGCCGCTTATCAAACAAAAACCTAAAAAAATTCAAACAGCTGTGCTGGCCAACCGAAACCACAAAGCCTTTCCTGTAAATGCTGATATTGTGGGTATTTCGCTCGCTACCACCCTTCAAGAACACCTTTGGTTTGAAATAAAACCAGACCAAACAATGCTTGTATTTTTAACATAATAACCCCATGAAAAAATATATTCTAATTTGCTCGGTAATTCTTACTGCTTCGTTTTCGCTTCAAAATTGTGCCGAATGCGACGACTGTTTTGGGGTAGCAGCCCCAAAGGAACTAAAATATATGAGTTCGCAGGGTTATAATTTAATTTTTGATGGTATACATCATTACGACCTTGACGACATAAGCATAAAAAATAATTTTGGAGACTTTGTTGAATTTACGGCCAATACAAAAAATAAAACCATCGACTTTGGATTTACCGTAGGGATCGACACCTATTATATTAAATTATCACCCAGTGTAACCGATACCCTCGTATTTACCTATACCAAAGACAAACATATTGATTGCTGTAACGAATATGATGTTACCGAAACTACTGAGTTTAACGGTAAACAAATCAGCAATGATGATAGAATTGTTATTATTAGAAACTGACATAAACCCCTCCTTAAAAATAAATAAAATTTAAAATTTAAGGGCTTCCTTTACTGTCTTAGCCTTAGCTTGGCCCACGGCCTCACTCAAGGTTTCGAGGGTTTGTTGCTTAATATTTTTGACGCTTTTAAAAACTTGCAACAATCGTTTTGCGGTTTCTTCGCCAATTCCGTTTATTTGAGTAAGCTCGGTTCCTAAGCTTCCTTTGCTTCTTAAATTACGGTGTTTGGTTATGCCAAATCGATGTGCTTCATCTCGCAGGTGCTGTATTATTTTTAAGGTTTCCGATTTCTTGTCGATATAAAGAGGAAGTGCATCCTCAGGGTAATACAATTCTTCTAAACGTTTGGCAATGCCTATTACAGCAAATTTGCCGTACACACCTACTCTTTTCATGGCATCTACAGCCGAACTGAGCTGCCCTTTTCCGCCGTCGATAATTACCAAATCGGGCAATTCTGTATTTTCGTTCATCAATCGGGTATATCGGCGGGTAATTACCTCTTCCATAGTGGCAAAGTCATTAGGCCCCTCAACGGTTTTTATGTTAAAAATTCTATACTCTTTTTTTGAAGGTTTTCCATTTCTAAAAACCACGCAAGCCGATACCGGAAAGTGTCCTTGAATATTCGAATTGTCGAAACATTCGATATACTTAGGCATAACTTTCAATTTTAAATCCGATTGCATGGTATGCATCAAACGATTTATCCTTAATTCGGGATCCAGTTTGTCGTATTGTTCTAATTTTTCCTTTTTAAAATGCAGCAGATTCGACATGCTTATGTCTAATAATTTTTTTCGATCGCCAGCTTTCGGACAAGTAAATTTCAGTCCTTCGGTACTTAAATCTAATACTTGTGGAACTATTATCTCTTTGGCGGTGCTTTGATAGCGCAGCCTCAATTCGATAATGGCCAATTCCAATACTTCCTGATCCGTTTCGTCGAGCACTTTTCGATATTCAATCGTTTGGGATTGGATAATCATTCCATTGACAATTTTTAGATAATTTACAAAAGCAAATTGATTTGAACTGCTGATGTTAAACACATCAACATTTGTGATAATCCTACTCACCACCGTGGTTCGGCCTTGATAATTAATCAGTTTATCGAGCTTATATTTGAAACGATTGGCTATTTCAAATTGCATTTGGTTCGATGCTTTAAGCATCTCACCTTTTAAATGATTTTTAACTTCGATCAAGTTGCCCCGTAAAATATTTTTAATACGGCTAATCGACTCCATATAGTCCTCCTCGGTTTCGAAACCTTCGCAGGCTCCTTTACAATTGCCAATTTGATACTCCAAGCACACTTTAAATTTATGGGCTTCAATGTTTTTTTGGCTCAAAATATAATTGCAATTTCGTATGGGATAAATTTGCTTAACCAAATCGAGCACAATATGCATAACGTGAGGCGACGAATAAGGGCCAAAATAATCCGAGCCATCGTTAACCGGGTTTCGCATGGCATAAATTTTAGGAAAACGCTCGTTGGTAATGCGTATAACTGGAAACGATTTATCGTCTTTGAGGGCAATATTATAGCGCGGCCTGAATTCTTTAATTAAACTATTTTCTAATAAAAGCGCATCAATCTCGGTTTTAACCACCGTAAATTCAATGCCACATATTTTGGAAACTAAAACTTCAGTTTTCCGATTTTCATGATGTATTTTGGAGAAATAACTGCTAACCCGCTTTTTTAAATTCTTGGCTTTCCCAATGTAAAGCAGCGTGTTTTGTGAATCGAAATATTTATAGATACCTGGAAGTTCAGGTAGGCTTAAGATGGTTTCTTTAAGTAGTCCTGATTTGCTCAAATTATAAAGGCTACGAACTGAAAACTAAAATTATATATAAAGGCTTTCGGATTTAGAGTTAGATTGCTTCATGGGTAAATGAAAGCCAATTAAATGGTCATAATGTCTTTTTCTTTCTCGGTCACCAAATCGTCTACTTTTTTGATATAAGAGTCCACCAATTTTTGAATCTCCGATTCGCCATCTTTAGCCAAATCTTCGCTCAATCCGTCTTTTTGTAATTTTTTGATTTTTTCTATGCTTTCTTTTCGTACGTTTCGAATCGAAATTTTTGAATTTTCGGCTTCGTGTTTTACTTGTTTAACTAAAGCCAGACGTCGTTCTTCGGTTAAGGGAGGAACGGCTATCATTATAATGACGCCATCATTTTGAGGATTTAATCCAAGATTGGCTTGCATAATGGCCTTTTCTATAACCACTATCATGGTTTTTTCCCAAGGTTGTACCACAATGGTTCGAGCATCGGGTGTGTTCACATTGGCTATTTGATTTAAGGGAACATTCGATCCGTAGTATTCAACCAATACGCCATCCAAAACCGATGGCATGGCTTTGCCAGCGCGTAATCGCGAAAATTCAACTCGGGTATGCTCAAGCGATTTATCCATGTGTTGGCGGCAATTCATCGCAATTTCTTTTAGATCCATTGTGTATTCAATTTTAAGTGACAAAAATAAGTACAAACACAGACATAATAAGGTTTCATGTAATTAAAATTAGCGACCAAAGGTTAGTCTTGGTCAAAAAATGTTTTGGATTAATAATTAATCTGAATATTAGCTAAGCTAAGAATTAGAATGACAAATAATAAATTTTTAAACCAGTCTTTACCCGTGGTATCTTGAAAATAGTTGGTTGAAAAAACGGTTAAAGGAATAACAATTAAAGCCATATTATACCAAAGGTTTAGATTTTGGAACAAAACTATAGCCATTCCAATAAACCATAGCAACACAAATACCCCTGCAAATCGCCTTGATTTATTGGTAATTTTTTTACTCCTAAACTGATAATGAAAGAATGAAATAAACGAAGCCAGTATAAATATTAACAATAAAATATAAAACCGCTCCTGCCAATGGCTAAAATTAAGGCTAAAATTTATGGGTATAAATTTAAAAAACAGGCCAAATTGATCAAATTTTCCAAACAGAAAATAGGTGCAGGCTGTAAGAAACAACACCATAAAAACAGACAATAATAAAATAGCGATTCGCTGAATACTTGATGAATAAATAATTAAACACCCAATTATTATGATGGGTATATAAAATATAGCCTCTTTGCTAAAAAGCACCGCGAGCCCCATTAGGGTTCCAATATCTAAAAATAATACGCCGGGGTTTTTGCCAATGTCCTGTAGCCTAAGCATTCGTTCTAAAATTAGAAGGAGAAAAAAATTAAGAAAAGAAGCCGGGTTTAAATAAAATTGTTCATTATATACGCCTGCAAATAAAATATAGAGGATAAATGAAAAATAAGATCGCTCGCTAATAGCTTTATGATAATTTAAAACATAGGTTAATAAACCTGCCTGCAAAACAATAAATGCCAGTCCTAAAAAAATTGAAAGATTCGGGATATGTTCTATGCTTGAGTTTAACGACGAAAATAAAGGGGTATAGGTTACCTGAATAAAATCGGGCACAGGCTCGAAAAAAACTTTTGAAAAAACAAGAAGCAACACTCCTATTAGGATGCCAGCAATTCCCCTGTCGCGAATGATTTGTATCATTGGTTAAAACTTAGTTTTAATAAGGCAAACTTACGGTCTTTTAAAACAGGAATCACCATTTTGTAAGGCGATATTTGCTTGCCTTCTTTGGCAACAATAAAGGCATTCATCTCGTCGCCTTGGGCAATTACTTTTGATTGTTTTTGGCCATTGGGTAAAAATTGCGCCAACACAATATCCCCTCCAACAGCTATCGGATCGTTGTATACAATATTAATATAATTGGGCGTAGCCCCAACAATTACCGATCCTAAATAGCCTCCATCGTTTACCGTGTTCTGATTTTTGGATACAGTGTTTTCCCAAGCCAATAGCCCCGAACCGGTAAAATTTTGAATAAGAAGGTCTTCAAAAATGTAAATCTTTTTTCCTTGCGACGATGGCAATCCGTTTACCATCACAGTTTCCTGTTCTTTACGGATGGACCGTTTTTCGCTAATCATTACAAACCCTCCATCCGACCTCGAAATGAGCTTAACAGGCTCAAAATTTGAACTCAAAAACCCAAGAGCTGCTTTGGTTTCTCCTTCCAATTCTTTTAATATGAAAGGCGAAAATGGAATTTTTTTTAAATCAAATGAGTCTACAGCCAAATTTTGCCAAGTGGCCATAAAATTACCCTCATACCCATTTTCAATATTCGACGTATAAAACCCGGTGAGGCCCGATTGGTTACTATAATAATTCGTGAAAAGCATGGGTTTAACAAGGCTATGGTTGCTATCTTCAATAGCTTTTAGGTAATTATTTTCGAAAACCGAGTAAGTCAATTTACCATCCTTATTTTCTGGCGATTCAATCAATAAAGTAAATTTTAACGCGTTGTCAAACAGGGCCTCATTTATTTTTCCAATGGGACCATTGGTTCCCAAGCTAAATTCGTTGGCATCGATTATGGAATTTTTGGTATCGATAATCGCATATTTAAAACTATTCGGGCTCGACTGAAACAAGATTAAATAGTGCTTATGATCGGGCGAAGCTTTTATGATGGGATCAAAGCTATAGAGCGAATTCTGTTTGTTTAATTTGCAAATTTTAGTTTCGGGTTGCACAATTTCAAAACTTGTATTGAGTACCGTCATGCTTATGTAATCGCTGCCTTCACTTCTATCACGCATAATTTTTACTATAACAATTCCGCTTTCGTTCATATCGGCGTAAAGGATTCTGGAATTTTTTAAAATAAAACTTTTGCTGTTTTCAAAACCAAGATTTTGTCTGTATCGCTCAAGAACCATAAATTTTGATATAAATTTATTTCGATGTCGCATGAGGTAAATGCCCGATTCGTCCTCGCCAATGATGGTTGTAAAAACCGATTGTCCTCTTAATTTTTGAGTATTGCTCCATTCTAAAGTTTGACCATAAACCTTAAAAAAATTGAGAGAGAACAGAACGAATATAGTAATAAAAATATGGCTTTTCATCGTCATCATTAAGGGTGATTTTATCTAATTTTTTTGAACTATTATGGTCTTTTGCAAATCAAAGGATGGAATTTTTCACTATAAATTGGCGGTCTAAATATTTTGAGAAGTGCTGTTGAAATTGGCTTTTCGGGCATAATTTTATATCAACTATTACTCGATATCAATACTATTAATATCCTTCATTAATCTATCCGTTTCCGATAAGGCAACAATAATTTTTTGGTAGTGTAAAATATCATCAAACTCTAATTGCCTTTGCTTGCGATCTTTGAGCCATTTTTGAGCAGGTTGATATCCGCCGATATAAAAGTTCCAAGCTATTTGTGGGACATTGTCGAAATATTGTAGGTCGTTTATAAAAACTTTGCCAACCACCCCTCCCTGCGGGCACCCCTCAATGGGAGGGGAATTTTTCTCGGGTACAAAAGTTAAACCCAATTTATCTGCTATTTGCTTTACAATTTCTAAATTCAGGTTAGGTATTCTATTTTCCCCAATCGGAGGTTCATTCCCCTCCTTTGGAGGGGCAGGGGTGGTTGATTGCCCTATGCTTTGTTGTCTGTTGGTTTCGGGATATAAATAAAGTGGAAATACATAACCCCTTTCCCTTGATTTATTTGAAACAAAAGAGTCGTCAACAATTTTATTGGTTATAAAAATATGCGAATAATCATCTGTTACTAATTGACGACATAAATCAATACCAACATTATCTTTATTGATAAAGTGATACATAAACTTTTCCCTACCCCTATCAACCATAGAACTATGGTAATAAATGTATCTATTGTCAAATAATCTATACGCAATTTTTTGAATAACATCATTGTGATTAAAACTCTGTATCGTCTTTCTCACTTCAACCATTTTCCAGCCCATGGAATCGCCTGCTAAATAATTATCTTCCTTTTTATTTCCAAAAAATTTTATTCTTATGGAATCATCTGTGGAGTTAATGTCCGAAAACTCTTCCATTCTTTTTTTAAGAATTGGTTTTTCAAAATCAATTACAAAACTATCTCTTGCCGTTACAACGCCTGTAACATTTACTGAAAACAATTCATCAACTCTAAAACCTTTTTCGTATTCCTTTGAACCTATATTATTTTTTGGAATAAAAAATAGAAATGGTTTTTCTGGTTTTAATTCTTGAAAATTTACCGATTTTAATGAACTATCGGAGAGAAAATCATATTTCAATTCTCGTTTACCAAATAAATCAAAATGAAATACTTTGCCAAGTTCATTCGGTTTTTTCTTTCCTGTTTTTACAAAGATGTTAATTGAAACACCTTGCATAATATCAAAGACGTTAGCATCCGCACTTCCGTCAGGGGCAGTTTCTTTTTTCTTGGCATTTCCGTGTAAATCTATCGTGTAAATTTTGTCATATGTTTTTAGCAAGTTCCAACGCATACCCCTAAAAGTAGGGTTGTCTAAAAATCCGTGTGGATTGATGAAAGCCAAAACACCAGTGCCGTTTTTTTCTATAAAGTGTTGACCGTAACGTAAAAACTTAACGTAATCATCGTTTATCCATTTCGGGTTTCTTTCTTTCAGTTTTTCTTTTCCGCCTGGTTCTTTTTTGTAATCTTCCATCAGGCTCATAATCCATTTGCCTTTGTTTGCACTTTCTCCGCTGTAAGGTGGATTGCCAATAACACACATTACAGGCGCATCACGTTTTATGTGATTGGCTTCGTTGGCTTCTGTGCTTAACCAATTGGCAAAGAGAGTTCCTGTATCGGGGTGGCTTTCTTCAAGGCTATTAGTTAGGTAAACACGTAGCCTTTGTTCCCCTCCTTTGGAGGGGTGCCCAACGGGCGGGGTGTTTTTTTTATACCCAGTTTCTTTAAGTAATAAATCAAGCTGCAAATGTGCCATTGCATAGCTTGCCATGAGCAACTCAAATCCATTGAGGCGAGGCAATAAATGCGTTTCTACATAATTACTCCATACTCCTTGTTGTCCTTCAAATTTTTTATGAATATGCTTTACTACTTCGGCCAAAAAAGTTCCGGTGCCTGTAGCTGGGTCAAGAATTTGTACTTTGTGTATTAATTCCCCTCCTTTGGATGGGCTAGGGTGATTTATTTTGCTGATATCTGCGAGTCCGTTGGGTATATCAAATTCTGTTTTCAGAATGTCATCAACTGCTCGAACAATAAAATTTACCACAGGTGCTGGTGTGTACCAGACGCCCCTAGATTTGCGAAGTTTCGGATCGTATTCACTCAAAAATGTTTCATAAAAATGGATGATTGGATCTTCCATTTTAGTACTCTTTCCGTAGTTTTTTAATATTTCTTCAACATTACATGCCAAAAATATATCTACTAAATTGTCAACAATCCATTTTATACGGTCGTCAAGATCAGGTCCGGCAATGTATCCAAAGAGTTTGCGTAAAAACGGATTTGACTTGGGAATTAATTCTGCGGCTTCATGTCGACCAAATGTTGGTAGAGTTGGGTCATGCAAACGAGCCGCAAACATACCGTATGCAATGGTTTGAGCATATACGTCTGCAAAACCATTTGGTGTAATGTCGTGAATAAGTATTTGCTTAAAGGCATTCATTTGGTCTTTAAGTGTGCTATTCTCATTATGAGTTTCGTCACTTGTCAACGCCTTTTCAATAACATCAGAAAGCAGGCGGGCTTTGCCTGCCATCATTTCAGCAAGTTTTTTTGAACTTTTTATTGTTTGTCCAACGTGGGAGCAAAAGTCTTTTATTAAATTTGTGAATTGTGCAAAATTGCCTGGTAATGGAACTATAGCACCACCCCGTCCTACGGACACCCCTCCAGAGGAGGGGAATTTCAACTCAGCAATTGCAATTTTTGTAATAAAAATTCCATCAACGTATAAATGAAAGTCTAAATAGTCAGTAAAAATTATGTTGTTTAACGAAGCCTTATAGCGATCGAATTGTTCTTTGTTGCCTATAATCTTTGTTCCTGAAAGGTCTTTATCACCAATATCCTTTGCTTCAATAAAACCTACAGGAATTTCTTTTTTGGTCAGAATGTAATCTGGTGCTCCGCAAGCTTGTCTTTTGGGTTCGTTGGTTGCCCGTATGTCTGGCAATAATGTTTCAATAAGTTGTTGCAGGTCACCACGAAAAGTATGCTCGGTTGAATTACCAAGTTGATAGCGTTTATTTATGTTGTCAATATATTGGTCTATTGTCATTTATTCTATTCTCAAATATTTTCAGACCAAAGTTAATTTTTTATTTCAGTACCTTAGCAAAAATGATGCATTTGATTTTTTAAAATTGGTTTGAGGTTTACAAAACAGAATGAGCCTTGGGTGCAGAATTCTTCCTTTTTCAATTATTCAATAAGTTTTGAATTTAATCTTCTATCTTCTTATTTTTTTTATAAAGGTATAAGCTAAAATCCCAAGGCCTATGATGCTTATGGCTATACGGCTTGTTTCCCATTTGTAAATCAATAAAATAACCGAAATACTACCTGCCATAAGAATATACATTATGGGTATAAATGGATATAATAAGGTTTTATATGGGCGTGGTACCTCGGGCCGTTTTATTCTTAATACAATTACCCCACCTATGGTAATTACATAAAAAAGCAAGGATGCAAAAGTGGTATAATCTAAGAGCTTGCCATAGGTGCCGCTAAAACAAAGTATACTGGCCCAAAAGGCTTGCATGATGATTGCATTTCCAGGTACTCCCTTCGAATTTAGCTGGGCTGCTGGTTTAAAAAACAGTTTATCTTTGGCCATGGCGTAATACAGCCTCGCTCCTGCCATAATTAAACCATTATTGCACCCAAAGGTCGATACCATTATCATCAAAGCCATAACAAATACCGCAACACCTCCAAAAATTACCCCAGCTGCCGCTACACCCACCCTCTCGTTTTCGGCCCACATAATGCCTCGCGACATAACATCGGCGCCTAAAGGATTGCCATCAACGGGCAACAACATAAAATAGGATACATTGGCCAAAAAATATAGAAGTACAACGATGCCTGTGCCAATCATAAGGCTGTATGGAATATTGCGTTGAGGGTTTTTAACCTCACCTGCTGTATAAGTTATATTGTTCCATGCGTCGCAGCTAAATAAGGACCCTACCATAGCAAGTCCTATAACTATAACCAATTGTCCATTTTGCAATGATTCCTTAATGATGCCACCTGTGGCCCCTATTTGCGTTTGTCTTGCATCCCACAATTGAGCCCAATTATGCGAAAAAGCATCGCTATTCATCCCCACATAAAATCCTGCAAAAATCAAAAACATAAGCGATCCGATTTTGGCCACTGTAAAAACACCTTGAACAATCTTAGCATTTTTTACCCCAAAAAGATTATTTACCGACAGCAGCCATATTAATGCTACCCCAACCAATTGTTGCGAATTAATCTGAATAGCCCCCAATTTAAGAAGTACAGTTTCGGGACTAATCCAAGGAATTAATACCCCCGAAAATTTAGCAAATGCAATGGCAACGGCCGCTATAACACCCGTTTGTACCACAAAAAATGTGATGAGTCCAAACACAAAACCGGTGCCTTTGCCATAGGCTTCGGCCAAATAAACGTATTGGCCTCCTGCTTTTGGAAACATTCCAGCCAACTCGCCATAGCCTAAAGCAGCCATGAGCGTAAGCACGCCGGTAATGAGCCACACCACCAATATCCAACCAGGCGATCCTAATTGTTGCGACATTCCTGCTGTTACAATAAAAATACCAGACCCAATCATGGAGCCTGCCACTAGCATGCTGCTATCAAACAATCCTAATGATTTTTTAAACTCTGTGGACTTCACCATATTTAATTTCGGTCAAACATAGTGTTTTTTAAAAGAATAAATTAGATGAAATACCAAGGTATTTTTTAACACAAAATCCCTGATTTAATTCATTTTAATTTTAAGCCTTTATAGGATAGGCTTTTATTAAAATAGGAGAGCCAATCCTTTAAAGAATTAGCAACTGGCTTATTTGAATTGTGCTAAATTTTAATCAACGTAACATCGTAAACATACGACGTTTTTGGTGCATTAGCCACTCCATTAACCGTTACTGTATATTTTAGATCGGTGGCGCTAGTCACATTGATTCCAAGGGGTTCCCAAATGATAGTATTATCGCCATAGCCATTATCGGTTTTCGAAACTACGGCTAAAACTACTGCCCCACTTGGACCAGTCATGGTTACGGTTGCATTCGAAAAATCGGCCTTAGGCAAGCCAAACGACCAACGGGCAAACACAAGATTTTGTGGAACATAACCCTTTGGAGGATAGGCAATATATTCGGGAATAAGTGTATTTCCTCCTGCAGTTCCTATACATCCAAGCGACATAGAAGCATCTGTGGTACCATAACTAAATTGCGTTTTAGCCGAATGCAAAATCCATCGGCGATGCCCTACGGCTTTATTGTTGGCTCCGTTATCGGTCATAAACAAGGTTACCGAATTCGAGCCATGGCTACCCATGGCCAAATTGCTGGTATTGGCTCCGTCGTAGCCTGCTTGCGTCCAACATGTCCAGGTATTAGGAGGCGTATGGCTTAATTGTGAATTGGCTTTCATCAAAAATGCAGCTTGCTGATACATGGCAAATTTTGAGGCATCTAAAGTGGTATTGTTGTTAAGCCCAACCAATTTTCTAAAATAATTAATTCGCTTTATCACCATATCCGCAGTTGCCTGTGGCGCAGTTCCTGCATTGCATCCGCTTACGTTGCCCGTCCAGCCTGAGTTTGCCAAAGTCGAACCTACATAATTATCGTTATAATCTTTAACAACCATATCTCTTTCGCTTAAAACATCTGGTTCGTCTTTGTCCTTACAACTAAAAAAAGAGATTACAAACGTTAGGATAAGAAGGGCAAATTTTGAGGAGATGTGTTGAATATTCATAATTTTTAATGTTTAAGGCAAAAATGAAAAAAAACTTTCACATAAAATTAAAATATTTTCGATTTTGACGGCAAAATGCTTTTAATTATTTGAGAAACAATATATTTGACCATTAAATATCAAACCATAAGCACCCCATATTATCGATACAAATGAAAATAATTATAAAATCTATAAGCCTTTTATCCTTTTTCATTCTCGCATTCTTTCTTTCAAATTGTAAAGAGCCAGAAACAAAAGAATTGGAAATCGAAACCATATCGGTTACCGACCAACAAGATGGAACCGTATTACTAATTGGCCGAATTAATTCGGATGGCGGTTCATCGGTCAATAATTATGGATTTTGTATAAGTACCGATTCTATGCCAGGCTTGGACGATAAGGTAATTGGCAACCCAAGTAAAACCAACGACCGGTTTTCGGCTATTTACGATGATTTCGACATTCAAACTAAATATTATTTTCGAGCCTTTGGCAATAATCAATTAAGGGGCACATTTGGTGCTATTAAAACCCTAGACAGCATTAAGCCTGTTGAAGTAATTGCACCATGCACACCTGCCCTAAATACTGTAAACCTAGGCATGGGCAATCCTTCGGCCACCTATACCGGCTTAAGCGCCGTAGATTATGGAAATCGCTGGATATTAAGTGGGGCGGCAAGCGGAGTTTCGTTTTCGTACCGATTCGAAAAAAAACCAACCAATGGTTTCTACACCACCGAAATATCAGGCTGGCCAAAAGGCCGCGCTGTACATATTCTTTTGGGATACGATTTCTCTGATTACATTATCAACGCCGGAGCCATAATGTATGTCAAACAATTATCGAAAGATAAATGGGACATTAGCCTCTGCGACGCTCCTTTTAAATATGTGCTTGGGCTCAATGCTAAATTAAGCACTCGAATAACTTACCCCTAAGTATGGCCTGAAAATTTGCTTTGGGTTTAATTTATGGCAAATGAATACGTCAGGATTACCATAACAGGTAGCATTGCAATTTTTTTTTATACTCTTCGTTAAATAACAAATTTACATTTGAGTTACTTTTGTCAGATTGAAACCTCTAAGAATTTTATTCAAAACAATCTTTAGAATTGGTTCACTAACCTTATTATTTAGTTTTTTTATTGCGCTTTGCAGCCTCACCACTTTGGCTCAACCCACAGATACGCTTGCTTTATCGAAGCAATTAAACAAAAGCGGAAAATTTAAAAAGGCCGAAAAATTAATGAAAGTCTACGCGCTAAATCATAAAGATAATTTAGATGCGCAATGGATTTATGCCCAAACCGCTTATTGGGCCAAACACTTTAAGCAATCTAACCTTGCCTATACCCAGGCCATGTCCCAATTTCCATCCAACTATTATTTAAAATTAGATTATGCACTCAAACTTATTGAAAATGGCGATATAAAAAAGGCCCTACCCCTTTTAGATATTTATAAGCAATACGATTCAACAAGCAGCGACTTAATATTGGCCTATGCCAAAATTCAATTTTGGCAAGGCTATTATAAGCAAGCCTTACAAACCCTGAAATTAAAAGACATTTCCGTTTCGTCGACTACGCTAAAACATGAAATTTTAAGTGCAAAAACGACCTATCTAAAACTTAACACTTCGTATTTTTCGGACGATCAACCCTTACAAATCACAACGCCGAATGTTGAAATAGGCACCTTCATCCATCCATTATTTTCGCCTTACCTTGGCTTAAGTCTTCCATGGTTTAGGCAGGCATCCATTTCGAATTATGCCCCTATTATAAACTTTGGGAACAAATTAAACTTAACAAAAGCGGGGATAACGTCCACTATAAATGCCGGAATTATTCGATTGCCCGATAACTCTACAACTTGGACGGCAAGCTTTGACCTTAACAAAACAAGCTATAAATACTTGGCCTTGAATTTAATAGCTAGCCGTCAGCCTTATTTGATAACGCTTTCGAGCCTAAAAAACCCATCGCTTCCGGCTCACTTTTCGTTTAATGCCTCATGGAACAACTTTAATTCATGGAACGGCAAAGTGTCGAGCAGTATCGATAAGTTTTCGAGCGACCATAATTATGTTTACAAGCTAAGTGCATGGCTGTTTGCCCCACCCATTAAAATTTCGTCGTTTCAATGCTATATAGGATATGCTTATGGGTATAGTTCGTCGAAAGAAAATCGCTATAGTTCGCAATATTCTATAGCTGAAATTCTTTTATATAAAATGGAAGATGACATTAAAGGGCTTTATAATCCTTATTTCACACCAACTGAACAGAGCGTCCATTCGGCATTGGTCAGTTTTAACTTTAAGCCTCATAAAAAGGTTTCGATGGGCGCAAATGCCAACTTGGGCTTTTTGGGAACCACAAAAAACCCCTCCTTATTATTGGCTAAAAACAGCGGCGCCGATACGACTATTGAATTAGAATATACGAGCATAAAATTTTATCCTCACGAAATTTCTGCCTTTGTTTTAATACAACTTTCACCTAAGCTTTCTTTAAAAGCCGACTACGCCTTACTGAAAAATAATTTTTACACAAGTCATAAAGCAGGCTTAACATTGAAACTAAATTTTTGGAATGAAAAATAGCGACGCTTCAAACCTGTGGCAATTTAGGCAGGCGCCCACCATTAAAAGGTGGCAGCAATTTGTATTGCTTATTTTGGTTTTATCGGGCATTCTTAGCATCGTACAATTTGCCGATTGGTGGTTTCGCGAGGAGCATATCGGCAATATTTGGTTATTTGTTTTGCTCAGCATTTTATTTTGGTACGGAATGA
Organism: Chitinophaga pinensis; assembly: GCA_945878925.1. Classification (GTDB taxonomy): domain Bacteria; phylum Bacteroidota; class Bacteroidia; order NS11-12g; family UBA9320; genus JABWCE01. Next base: position 8,582 of record CAMDXE010000025.1, on the reverse strand, counting down.
TTCGGCTCATCATTATTTGGATAAATTATTTAGGCATTTCAAAACCCGAAGCGCTCAAGCCGCAAACCAACTTAAGCGTTGCCATATTTACCACCAGCTCGCCTGGCGAACCCCTCGAAATGTTTGAAAAAACATTGGCCGCCTGCAAAAATATTAACTATCCGCACACCACCTATTTATTGGACGATACACTCAATCCCGAATTTAAAGAATGTGCCGCACGCCACGGCGCCATTTGGTTAGAGTTGGTTGGAATACCAGGCGCAAAGGCAGGAAAAATAAATGCGGCTTTAAACCTCACTCAAGAAGATTTTATTTTGATTCTCGATCCCGACCATATCCCCTTTCCAAATTTTTTGGACCATACCCTTGGGTTTTTTGGGGACGAAAAAATAGGTTTTGTACAAGTATCGCAAGCCTATTATAATCAATACCGCTCATTTACAGCCAAGGGAGCCGCCGAGCAAACCTATACATTTTATGGCCCAAGCCAAATGAGCATGAACGGCTACGGTTGCGCGGTTGCCATTGGCGCCAACTGTACCTTTCGCCGAAAAGCGCTCGAAAACATAGGTGGCCACGGCATTGGCTTGGCCGAAGATTTAATTACCTCCATTCGTCTCCATGCTGCGGGTTGGAAATCGGTTTACAATCCTGTAATTGTGAGCCGAGGATTGGTGCCCGAAGATTTCGGATCCTTTTGCAAGCAACAATTAAAATGGGCACGTGGAGTGTTTGAAGTTACGTTTGTCGAAATCCCCAAGTTATTTACCAAACTCAACTGGTGGCATCGCCTAACCTATCTCACCATAGGCACATATTACCTTGTAGGCGCAAGTTCGTTTTTTTTTACCCTCATTCCTTTCCTGTTTTTCTTTACAGGTATTTTGCCAGCACAAATGAACTTCGTCGAATTTTTAATTCAGGGTTCGTTTGTTGCTTTTTTCGCCGTCGCTATCTATTTATTCATGCAGCAATGGATGTGTCATCCAAAAGTTGAAAGGGGTTTGCACTGGCGTGGAATGATTCTTAAATATGCATCCTGTTATGTTTTTTTTCTTGGCTTTTTATTATCCATTGTAAATGCCAAAATTCCATATATACCCACTGCAAAAAAAGCAGTAAGAGGCTATTTCACTCCCTTTGCCCTCCCATTGGTTTTGCACACTATACTTTTTGTAATTACTATCACTGCCATTTATATTAATCGAAGATATTTTATGCCAGAGTCAGAATTGATTTTTACTGCCGAACGCACTTGGGGAATGATTGGGTTTGCCTTTATTGCCTTTGTTTTGAGTTGTGGAGGTGTGTTGGCTGCATTCGAAGCTAATTATTTAAAAGAAGAAAACCCTTGGGATAGCGTAAATTTAAAAAATATTAATTGTTCAGAAGATGAAACGATATAGAATTCTAATTACACTTATTGCTCTAGCCATAGCCATTGGGGCGGTATTGTTGCTAACTTTTATTGGCAAAAAATCAAAGGGGCCGCTTACAGATTTAGTAATACATGCTGGCGAAGCCGTACAAAAAGTTGAAGAAATTATTATCCGTCAAGGCGATGAAATACGAATGGACAAATTACATTGGTTTAAGGCGTATCAAACGGATTCGATATTAATCAGAAACCCAAACCACATTTTGTTTGGAGCATTCGACAATAAAAATAAAAACTCATACGAAGGCACCTTGCAATTAGAAGATACCCTCAAAACTACGTTTCCACTCCTGCATATTTACACTGCATGGGGTAGCAAACCCGAGCAAGAGTTTCCCGAATTGCAGGTAAAAACCATTTTAGAAATAGGCTCTACCCCTGTTATTACTTGGGAACCTTGGCTCTCCGATTTTGAGGCAGATAATTTTCCAGCCATACTGCGCAAAGCCGAAGCCCGAGATGCAGGAGGATTGCGGGATATAGCAAAAGGAAAATACGATTCATACCTCAAAAAATGGGCCCAGGCTGCAGCCCAGATTAACCAACCTATTTTTTTGCGCGTTGGGCACGAAATGAACGACCCCTACCGCTATCCATGGGGGCCCCAAAACAACTCGGCTAAAGATTTTATTTTGGCTTGGAAACATATACATACTATTTTCCGATTGCAAGGCGCCTCTAAAGTTATTTGGGTGTGGAGCCCTCATCCGGCTTATGGTTTTTTTGATGCGTATTATCCCGGCGGCAAATATGTCGATTATGTAGGCGTAGGCGTCTTAAATTATGGCACCGTGGCCAATTGGAGCAAATGGTGGAGTTTTAATGATATTTTTGGCAAACATTACAAGGAGCTCGCCCAATTTAAAAAACCAATAATGATTACTGAATTTGGATGCTTGAAAGTTGGGGGCAAGCGCCATCAATGGTTTAGCGAAGCGCTTCATGATCTCCCTCAAAAATATCCCCTGATAAAGTCCATAGTATATTTTCATTTTTCAAACGACAACACCACCACCCAACAAGCACTTAATTGGTATTTTTTGAACGATAAGGCTACGGTAAAAAGCATTGTCAAAGAAACTTCGGCTTGGAAAAACTAAAAAATTTGTGTTTTGTAATTTCGCCAGGTTATGAGTTTACTTAGGTTTTTAAATATGACCAATGAATGAAAAAGACCATGCCGTTTTACCTTATTTTTGTTTAGTAAAACAAATCAATTACGGGCCAATTGCTTAAGTCAAAAAATGAAAAGAACAATTAAAACAAGCCTAATCTGTTTTTTGATTTTTGGAGCATTGCAAAATGTTTACCCCTGTACAAGGCCAGCAGCCCCTATCAATACGACACCCCAAAAAACACTTTCAATATGTGAGGGGCAGAAAACAAAATTAGTGGTTAAAGGTTTAGGAAAAATAGGATGGTATAGCGCAGCATCGGGCGGAATATACCTTGGCAGTGATTCGCAGTTTATTACCCAAAATTTAGTTGCAAGCACCACATTTTATGCTCAGGATAGCACCTGTGGTGCAAGCCTTTCGCGAACGGCTATAAACGTCATAGTAAATCCACAAGCCAAAGCTAATTTTTATGTAAACGATATTTGCGAATCGGACAGCGCCTCGTTTATCAACCTTTCAAAAAATGCGAAATCCTATTCATGGAAATTTGGCGACGCAAACACTTCAAATAAGACGAACCCAAAACACCTTTATGATCTTAAAGGTACGGTTTGTTGGCCCAATAATGTAACATTGGTAGCAACAGGTGCGAATGGATGTTCGGATTCAATAAGCAAGCCAATTGTAATAAACGCTCATCCAGTATCCGATTTTACTTTTACTGTCAATCTATTCGATGTTAAGTTTGTACCAAAGCAAATGGGAAATACCGAATATAAATGGATTTTTGGCAAAAAAGACAGTTCATTGCTTAGCCAAATTACCTACAGCTACACCCAATTAGGTAAAGATTCGGTATGCTTAAAAACCATGAATGCCGCCGGCTGTTATTCAAAAACATGCAAGGAAGTGTGGATAAAAGCAGATGTAAGGTTTGCACAAATTCTCCCCTCCTTTCAAGTTTATCCAAACCCAAATTTTGGTAAGTTTACGCTTAAAAAAAATCAGAACCATGGCTTAGCCACGCTTGAAGTTATTAATAGTATTGGGCAAATTGTGCACCGCCAAGAAATAGACGACGCCTTAACACCAATGGATTTAAATTTGAAATCTGGCGTTTATTTGCTAAAACTAAGTGACGGCCAAAGCCATCAAATACAAAAGATGGCCATTCGCAGAGAGTGAGGCTACAAAAAAAGAACGCTCTAAAAATTTGCACTTCGCCGATATACGATATCCGCAACCCAAAAAAATCATATTTATAATTAACAGTACACATGGTTTATAATTATGGTTAAACCTAAGGCCTAAATTTTGTAGGTTTGCATGACCGATTGTCAAACCATGTTTAAAGCCTATAAAAAAGCCCTAGCTAATTCGAGTAATTATCAAACTATTACCAAAAAATTATGGCGTTATTTTTTCTTTTTTCTGTTTGGGTTTATCGCCTTTCTCTTTATGGTCAAGATAGGCTTGTTTGGCAAAATGCCAGATATTGACGAATTAGAGAATCCTAAAACCAGCTTAGCATCCGAAGTATACAGTGCCGATAAAATTCTTATGGGTAAATATTACTACGAAAACAGGGCCAATTGCACCTTTAAAGAATTGCCCGATAACCTTATCAATGCCCTGGTGGCCACCGAAGACATTCGCTTTTATAAACATTCGGGTATCGATATAAAAGCCTTAACGCGTGCTTTTGTTTTTTTAGGAAAAGATGGAGGTGCAAGTACCATTACCCAGCAACTTGCCAAAAATTTGTTTCATAACCGCAGCACGTTTTTGCCAGCGCGAATGTTACAAAAGCTTAAGGAAATGATTATTGCGGTAGAGTTGGAAAAGCAATACACCAAAGACGAAATTGTAACCCTGTATTTTAATACCGTCCCCTTTGGAGGCAATTCGTTTGGAATTAAATCGGCATCAAAAACATTTTTTAGCAAAATTCCAAAAAAACTGAACGTCGAAGAATCGGCTATGTTAGTGGGCATGCTCAAAGGAAGCACTCTTTACAACCCAGTGAGAAACCCTGAAAGAGCAGTTAAACGCCGAAATATTGTGCTTACCCAAATGAATAAGTATGATTTTATAAGCGACGAGGAATTTGAATTGTCAAAAGCCATGCCCTTAACTTTAAAAATTTCTGTTCAAAATCAAAACGAAGGAATCGCGCCCTATTTTAGAGATTATTTAAGAGAGTATCTTACCGAATGGTGCAAAGCACGCAATCTGAATATATACCGCGATGGCTTAAAAATTTATACCACCATCGACAGTAAAATGCAGAGGCATGCCGAAAATGCCGTTACCAAACAGATGCGCACACTACAAAATGAATTTTTCACCGAATGGAAAGGCCAAAATCCTTGGCGACAAGAAAAAGAAAGCTGGAAAGAGGACGAAAATTACCTTTGGAAAAACATAAAGAAAACCGAAAAATACGGCTCGCTTGTCGAAAGGTTTGGAAAGGGATCGGATTCGGTTGTTTATTATCTTCATAAAAAAGGCCCGATGACTATTTTTACTTGGCGGGGCGATAGAGATACCATGCTTAGCTGCATCGATTCGCTTAAATATTATAAATCGCTTTTACATACTGGTTTTATGAGCATGAATCCAAATACAGGAGAGGTAAAGGCATGGGTTGGTGGCAATAATTTTAAAAACTTCCAGTACGACCACGTAAATCCTCATTCTAATAGGCAAGTTGGCTCTACGTTCAAGCCCTTTGTGTATGCATTGGCAATAGACAACGATGTTTCGCCATGCTATATAGCCCCAACAAAACCTGTTACCTTCAAAATGCCGGAAGGTGGATATTGGACCCCCAAAAACTCGATGCGGGTTAAATCAACCCACCTCAATTTATACCAAGCACTCAAACTTTCGGTCAATACCGTTACAGCGCATCTTATGCAAAAACTTGGCGTTAATTCGCCTTATTCGGTTCGAAAATTAATAGGTAAAATGGGAATAGATTCGACCAAAATAAAACCCTATCCTTCCATTTGTTTAGGCTCAATGGACCTTTCGGTTTATGAGATGGTTGGAGCTTACTCAACCTTTGCCAATGCAGGCGAATTTATAGAGCCCATTTTTATTACGCGAATTGAAGATAAATATGGAAATTTAATTGAAGAATTTACACCAAAAAGAGTAGAGGCTATGCGAAAACAAACGGCTTATGCCCTTTGTAAAATGATGCAATTAACTACCCAATCGGGGGGTACAGCCTCACGTATGCGTAGCACATATGGTATTCCTTACGAAATCCCCATAGCAGGAAAAACTGGCACCACTCAAAACAATTCGGATGGTTGGTTTATTGGGGTAACACCCGATTTGGTGAGCGGAGCTTGGGTTGGCTGCGAAGACAGACAAGTTCATTTTAGAAGCACCGCACTTGGACAGGGCGGGCACATGGCCATGCCAATTTTCGCCTATTATATGAAAGCCATTTATGAAGATCGGTCTATAGTAATTACAAAAAATGATTTTCGAAAACCAGATATCGAAATGACCATTGAATTGGATTGTGCCAATTACATAGGCGATTACGACGATGCCCCACCCAGCGATGAACCAGACCCTATCGAGGGGGTTGATTTTTAGTTTTTTTTTAGGGTAAAAATTCCTCCCCGATAAAAAATCGGGGCTGGCTGCTTTACTTGCTCTCTTGTCATCCTGAGCAAAGCGAAGGATCTATCCTCAATTGTCGAACCAAAAATTTCGTCTATTTAATTTTAAATCTTGAAGTGTCGATGATTTTACGCGAATAGTAAAATCAAAACTTCGCCTAAAACCAATGGGTATCCAACCAAAACTGAATTCCCAGCAATGTAAATCTCTAAATAAATCGAGCTTGGTTAATGTTAATTCTTTGTTTACAAAATCGTAGCCCGAAGCATATACAATTTTCCAGTTATCGCTTAATTTTAAATCGCCGTTAAAAGTAACGCTTTGGTTTAGTTGACTTTTTTTATGAGGATTTGGTTGATTATACTGCAAATTATAGTTTAAAGCCAGCGACCAAGGAATGGTAAAATCGACATAAAACTGAGGATAATTATTAATCATCATCAATTCTTGAGGCGTGGCTAAATTCGAGGTCTTGGTTTTGCGCGCCTGTGGATTAAGATTTGTACTCATGCTCATTCCAAAATTAGGACATCTGCCTAAACCTTGGTTGTTAAAAACCATCAGCTTATTTATACGTCTATCGGTAAATTGGTAGGGATCGATAGTCCAATGATAATTCAAGGCTATTTTTCCGTTAAACAAAGTCGATCGCCCATTAAAACCAAGCATACTCCATTTAAAACTATCGGCTAAAAAATTGTGATTAAACGATACGTTCAACATTTCAATGAGCTTTATTTTTTTGGACACTGTGCCTGTATCGGTATATTTTCGAACCTTAATTTCCACATTATTATTAAAACTAAATCCTATAGAGGCCTCCTTGCCCCCCGAAGGCACCCCTAATCCGGTGTGGCTATACAGCGAATAGGTTTCGATAGTGGTGTCGGAGGTTTGTACAACTCTATACCCATTTTTTTGAGTTTGCATATTTGGGCTAAATCCAAAATTAAGGCTTGGCGTAAGCACATGTCTTATGGCCTCAAGTTTCCCTTTTCGAAACTGAGCTAAGCCAAACAACTGTGTATTAAAGGAAAGACCTCCTCGCAGCGACGAGGCTCTATTAAAGCCATTGCTTTGTTTTAACAGAAGAGTATCGTTCACCGAATCCCATAGTTTTTCGATCGATTTTAGATACCAAAATTCCTGATACGATAAATTGGTATTGAGCTGAAAAAATTTAAATAATTTTAAGGATGCCGTAAGGGGTACCGAATGAATAATTCCGTTTCGAAGACTGTCTTGCAAGGCAATGCGATTGGGGTTAGGTTCGAAACCAAGGGCTGGCCCTATGTTTTTTTGTTTCATCATCACACTATTTCGTAAATCGCCGTTATACGACAATCCAATTGTTTTGAGTGCTTTAAATCTTGAATTTACGTTTTGAAACGGGGTAATTCGCGGAACATTAATGCTCAATTCAGGCAAGGTCAAATCCACGTCCTGCCGTCCTAAATTTTGTGTAATTCTACTTCCTGCACTCAGGTTCAAATTATTATTAAAAAATGAAGTTCGATAATTTACCGTCGATTGAATAGTCGATTGAATAATGCTTTGTTGTTGGAATGAGTTGTTGCGATTGTAATTGCCCGACTGGTAATTGACATTGGCATTAAAATAATGCCCTGGTCTGGCCTTTGGGTCAAGGGTATAATTCCACTTTACAAAATAATCTTTCGAAACGGTAATGCCTTTTTCGGCTTCGCCAAACTTATTATTCACATAATCGAACCCGATATTTCCTCTAAACTTGTAGCGCTTTACATAATTAGAGTTTAAGTGAAAACCATAACTGCCTCTAAAATAAAAATCGCCGGTTATGGCCAAATCCATAAATTTATTTAGTGGAAAATAGTATCCTAAATTGCGCAGGTAAAATCCTCTATCTTGTGTTTCGCCATAGCTTGGGAAAATTAAGCCGCGGGCTTGCCCTTTTTGCAAGGGGAAAAACCCAAACGGAATAACCAAGGGTGTATTAACTTCGGCTATTATCAAATTTGCAGGCCCTGTAACTACCTGTTTTCCTGGAATGATCTTAAATTTTTTGGCCAAAATATAAAAATGAGGATTTGCAGAATCGTTGCAAGTGGTATAACGGGCATTTTTTACATAGGTTTGATTTGAGGGGTCTTTATATGTTTTTTCGCCAAAAACAAAACCATCGCCTTGAACCGTGCGCGCGTTGTAAACCAAGGCCCGTTTCGACTCAAAGTTATACTTCATGCTATCGCTGGTAAATTTATCTTTTGAATCGGAAAAACGAGGCCTGCCAATCCATTTTCCTGCCGAATCTTTAAAGGCCCTGGCAAATATATCTTTCGTGTTAAAATTAACCATTATATACTCGGCATTCAGGTTGATATCGTCGTAATGCACATGGG
>CAMDXE010000024.1 GCA_945878925.1 Chitinophaga pinensis | reverse complement strand
GAAATATTTACCTAAAATTATGCAAAAAGAGGTATAGGGATCCTTAACTTTAATAAAGGTTACATCTGCTCTGCTGGGTAAAACTTGATCTGGAAAAACCAGTACCAAACCAGCCGATGTGGTTTCTAAAAAACCCTCATACTTTGCATTGGCCAAAAAGCTTATAGCTTCCTCAAATCCTTCGCCAATCTTACAAACAGAGGTAATGATTAATTCTGAATTGCCAATTAATTCACCTCCCAATTCTAACGCTATATTTTTTGCTGTAAGCATGTTGTTATAGGGTGCAAACTTACTTATTTTTTTAGATTTGAACTTAGAAATTTGGAACCTGCAATGCAATGAGGTCGGAAGGCCCTATTCAACAATTTATTTTAAGTCTTAAATGCAATTTTCGAGACCTAGCTTTAGGACTAAATTAAGAAATGAATTTGGAAAAGATTTGGTTTTAAGGTATTAACAGCATTTTTCGCCGGCTTGTATCGGTGGGCATTTAATGGTGCCGTAGCTACAAAAAACACAACAGTCTCCTTTTAAGGGTTTCAACATGGTTTTGCAATTGGTACATTCATAAAAATAGGTGCAGGCATTTGTTGGCATTGTTTCCGTTTTTTTGTGGTCACAATTAGGGCAAGTAATGGTTGACGATAAGTTGAATTCCTTATTCTGGCTAGGTTCGCAGGATAAGCATGCCCTGTGCATTTTGTTGCGTTTGAAATTCCAAAGAGTAGCTATTAGCATACCAAACATTCCCAAATACAAAAATTCGGTTTCGTAATTAGTGTGCTCAGCATAAAATGCATAAAAAATTAAAATTCCACAGGCTAAGGCCACGATTAACGGATACTTGCACCGGTGGTTTCGATACGAAAGGTAAAGCCCAGCAATGGTTACGAAAACCAAAGACTGAAACATCCAAATACCCAATTCACCAAAGTGTTCGAAGGTTCCTAAACCAAGAGCTGAACCAGCAAAAGCGAACAAAGGAAAACAGCATGGCGAAAAAAGTGCCGTTAAAAACAGCCCAAATATGCCAAACTTGTCAAGATTCCGGGTTAGATTTTTCAATAATTGTAAAATTGATTAATACTTTTTTGCCCATTTGGAGTGATAATTTCTAGAATTAATCGCCCTTGCGAACGTTCTATGCTTTTGATTATATCATTTGGCAATTGGTCTTTAGCTTGATTGACCGAAACAATAATATAGCCTTCGGCAAATCCCATATTTGCTAATCGTCCTTGTTTGATTTTTAATATTTTTATTCCTGAGTTTATTTTAAACAAGTCCTTTTGGGCTTTTGTTACCGACTCAAATTCGCCTCCTAAGATTTCTGAGCTTAAAAGAATGGGTTTATATTCTGAAATTCCTCCATCTTCATTTACGAGCTCAATAATTTTTTCAATAGTTTTTCCATCTCTAAGGATAGCAATTGTTATTTTATCGCCTGGTCGATAATATGCCATCTGCTCGTCATACATGGATTTATTTTCTATTTCATGCCCATTAATTTTTAAAATAATATCAGTGGATTGTAGGTATTTTTTGGCATCAGGGCAACTCTCTGACACCATGTTTATGTAAACGCCCGATTGTTGGTTTTTGTATTTATTGGCCAATTCTCCATCAATATCCTCGACACTTATTCCTGAAAAGGCTCTTTGTACATGGCCAAACTCTTTAAGGTCTTTAATAATCTTGGCTACAATTTTTGAAGGAATGGCAAAACCATAGCCCACATACGATCCTGTTTTGGAGGCAATGGCCGTGTTGATGCCAACCAAATTTCCGTTCAAATCAACTAAGGCTCCACCGCTATTTCCTGGATTTATAGCGGCATCGGTTTGGATAAACGATTCGATGGGAAACTGATCGTTTACAATGCTAATATTTCGTCCTTTAGCGCTTACAATTCCAGCTGTAACGGTTGAAGTTAAATTAAAAGGATTGCCTACGGCTAATACCCATTCTCCAACTTTTAAGTGATCGGAATTTGCAAATTGAATGGCCGATAAATTTTCGGCATCAATTTTAAGCAAAGCCAAATCAGACGAGGCATGCGACCCAATAAGTTTGGCTTTAAATGTGCGTTTGGTTTTGTTTAAAACCACTTCTATGGTTTTGGCTCCTTTGATAACGTGATTGTTTGTAACAATATACCCGTCCTTTGATAAGATTACGCCACTTCCGGTGCTTGCTACTTCGCCAATACTGCCAAAAGGATCGAAGCCAAAAAACCATCCAAACCCATTGGAGTGCTGTACTTCTGAAGTCGTTTTTATAAACACAACACTTGGCGTGGCTATTTCGCTTGCTTTTACAAAATCTAAACCTTCGCCAATGGCTGCGCTATAATTTACCATACGCCCATTGGTAATAACATTATTTTGATCGGTCAATGAATTTAGAGGCATCATTTTCACAAAAAGGCCTGCTCCGCAAAGTCCACTTACGCTTGCCACTAAAATAATTATCATCCATTTTTTTGCCATTTGATCGTATCGTTTTCGACAAAATTAACACGAATGTGTCTGTAATAACAAAATGCCACATAATTATTTACAGAAATATTTCACAATTCAATTACTTTCGTTTGTTAGAATGAAAAACATATATATTTTTTTAGTTATTGGCCTATTGGCACTTGGCTCCTGCGGCGGCAAAACCAATGCTTTGTATTCAAATGTTTATTCAAAAGGCAAAGTGAAGATTACCATTACAGGCAAACGGGCTACCTCCATTGAGGCGTGGAAAGTAGAAATGAAAGTAAAAGCCTACGATTTTAAAGAAGGGAAGTTGGCGTTCGAAATCTATGCAGACGATTTGAATGCTGAAACTGTTTCGATAACATGGAAAGACAAACACCATGCCGAGATACAATTTAAATTGCAGGACCACACGACGCGAAAATTTGAATTAATTGCATCCCCCGAACAGTTACAAATGGGCGAGATTTAAGGCGTAAATTTTGCGCTTATTGCAATAGGCCAGCTCGTTTAGCAAACAAAATCCCTTCTTGGTCAAATCGCTTTTTGATGCTGTAATTTAGGTCACAGTGCATTTCGTAGGCTTTGTCGGGGTCTTCCGAACCCACCATAGCGCGTAAAGTAATAGCTCCATTTTCAATTTTTATGACTCGCACATTTAATTTTTCGATTTGTGAATGGTGATTTAGAAGTTCTAAATATTCAGGATGCTTGGCAATTTCGTCACAAATAATTGTAGAAGCTTGATCAATATCGCTGGCAATATCAATTACAAATTCAATTTTTTCTTTTTTACGCTCGTCGTTCAAGTGGTAATTTACGATCGTTTCGGAGTTTATTTTTGCATTAGGAACTATAATTCTATTGTTCTGTATATCTCGAATAACTGTGTGGCGCAACGTTATATCTTCAACTGTGCCTCGGTGTAAGACACTTAATTCGATATAATCGCCTACCCTGAATGGTTTCGAAAGAACTATAAAAATACCGCTGATAATGTTTGAAAAGGCCTGTTGAGAGGCTAAAGCTATTATTGCGGCAAAAATACCTGCTCCCGCAAATAAGGTAGTGCTAACCGCCTTTAATCCAGGAATTGAATAAAGACTAAGCATTATGGCAACACTATAAACAATGAAGGATATGGCGTTTTTTAAAAAACTATATTGGGTAGGATCTACGTTAAGTTTTTTGGCATTAACGTCAACAATGCGTCTGATCAACCATCGCAATATTTCGGATACCACAAAGGCACCAATCAAAATTCCAATAATGTAGATAGGAGTTTTATGCATACTTTATTATTTTAAGTCTTGATATGGTTTTATGGCAGATAATACCCATGTTTTTCCCCATTCGTCCAATTCCGACTGTGTCCATAAGGATGGATAAAACACGCGCTTCTGATATTTTGCAGGTAAATATTTTTGCCAATTCGTACCGCCTGTTGCTTTTACGCCTTCACTGTCCTTGGCCAAATAGCGTACGGCAGTTCTATAATGAGCCAAAGGCCAATTTACGTTGACATTGGTATCGAAGTTGCGCAATTGTGTGATAACATTTTTATCGTCCTTGTCTTCTGATTTGAGGGATAAATAAATTTGCCATATATTTTTTTTCGAAAAACATTGGGCAAGCTTTAATAAATCATGGTCGTATTTGTCTTCAAATTGTTTTAGGGTTAGGGTTTTTTCGCCCGTTTCTAATACAGTTGCACCTGCACGCCAATAGATGCTTCCTAGCATTTCGTCGAGCAAGCCGTCAACCGTAAACTTATGACGCAGATTTTTATCGACCAAATTGTATAAATCGGTGCTGCAAATTTCGATTTTTCGATATTGTGCGCTTTGAAACCCACTTGCAGGTAACAAGGCCATTCTGAATTGCATGAATTGTTTGTGCTCCATGCCATCGGTCATCACATTAAATGAATCGACCAGAATGGTAAAATATCTATTTATTCGGCTTAACCTTTCCGTAAAAAAGGCCGTATTGCCTGCGTTTTCGGCAATTTGATCAATTTCATGCAAGATCATTTTAAAATACAATTCCGTAACTTGATGATACATGATAAATATCATTTCATCCGGGAAATGAGTTTTGGGCTTTTGAAGCGTTAAAAGCGTATCAAGATGAATATAATCCCAATAAGGTACATAGTCGGAATATAATAATCCTTCAATATACGCGGTCATTTCCTGACCGGTTAATCGGTATTTTTCTTCCAATTGATGAAGGAGGGTTTCGGTTTTTAAATCCATTGCATTTAATTAAAAGGAGAATTGAAATTTTTAAAGGAGGGGAGGAGTAAGTCTTTTTCGGATACAATTGGATGGCTTACTTTCCAATCAATGTTTAATGTTTCGTCGTTATATATTATTCCGCCTTCGGATGATTTGTTGTAAAACTGTGTGCATTTGTATTGAAAAATGGTGTTATCTTCTAATACCGAAAATCCGTGAGCAAATCCGGGAGGAACCCATAGTTGAAGATAGTTTTTATCCGACAATTCAACCGCAATGCTCTGCCCATAAGTAGGCGACGATTTTCGAATGTCAACAATTATATCCAAGACCCTGCCTCGGCTTACGCGCACTAATTTGCCTTGATCGTAAGGCGGAGCCTGGAAATGTAAGCCACGCAGTGTTCCTTTTTGCGAAAGGCTTTGATTGTCTTGGACAAATTCAGAATTAATGCCATGGTGTTGGAAAAGTGTTTTTGAGAAACTTTCAAAAAAATGACCCCTTTCGTCTTCAAATACCTTGGGGCTTATAAGCAATGGTCCATCTATACTGTAAATATCTACCTTCATTATTTTGCAACAAATTTAATACATGAAGCCAAAACTAATAAACATTCGTTAAAGTCTTTTTATAGTTGATAAGAGAATTCAACTCCAATAACAAAGTCGCGTTGGGTGGTTTTTGGAGCATTCAGCTGATGTTGTAATAAAAAATAGGAACCAATTTGCGTTTTGCGGTTTAAAGTATAATCGAAACCCACAAAACTTCTCGATTTATTAAGCCCGCTTGTTTTAGATTGGTTAAATGGATAATAAATTTCTTCGGCCAAATATGGCGTGAAGTATTTGTTGAGTTTGTATTTTATCCCAAATTTATTTCGCCAATAATTTTTAGGAATTTTGCCATTTTTGCTCGAATAAATATCTTTAAACCTCATTTGAACCATCGACCGGCATGAAAAATCCCATTGGCCAACATTTTTTTTATAAATCAAACCCGACGAAAAGCGGTGTTCGTTGGTGAAACTGTTGTCGGGATTCGGCCGTTTTAGATAGGTATAGCTGCCCATGATGCGCAAGCCTTTTATTAATTTGTAGGTTATCCCCAGGTCGATACTACCCCTTCCGTAGGTGCTTATGTTTTCATTTATCCTATTTTGTTGGCTTAGTTGTAGCGAAATTTTTTTATTTATTTTTTTATCTAAATTAAGGCTCATCCAAAGCGCAAGATCATCGCTATAAGTAGCTTGTGCCCAAATAGCTTGAATTGGTAAAGTAAGTAACATTAACAATCCTATGATTTTGCGTAGTGTTTTCACTCGTAATAATAAATTTTGAGGGTTGTGGCGTCTTTTAAAAAATCAATTTTTTGAATTTCTACACGATGAATATCTATTCCGGTTCTTAATTTTAGATCGGTTAATAATTCTTCATTTTTGTCGGCGTGTATGAGTTCAATGTTTTCGTAAAGTATTAGTTTAACGGCTTCAGTTTTCATAAATACCGTGCCTTCAAGTAAAAACGTAATGAGTATTAATGCCAAGTTTATGAGCGCCAAAAAAAGCAACTCGTAACCCTCTGTTGCATCTTTAATTTTACTTACTGCGGCAATCAATCCCATGGCAATAACCAAAAATAAATAGGTCATATCTTTTAAGCTAATATCTTCGGTGCGATAGCGAAGCATGCTAAAAACGGCAAACAAGCCAAAAGCTGCTCCCATACTTAGCTCCACTTTATTAAGAAGGAAGCATATTAAAAATATAACACAATTGAATATAAAATACGTGAAAAACATCTCCCTTTTTTTGTAGGTTGGGAAATACACAAATCGGATAAGAATAAATACGGAAACGAAATTTATTAAATAGCGGAATCCAATTTTAGACGAAATTTTCAAGAGGGCATCCGTCCCCGATTGAACAATATTGTCGTCAGTGGCTTGTAAGAGTATGGCTGTTAGCATAAGTTATTTTTGATAATTTAAGGAGTTGTGATTTGAAATTATTTTGTTTTACTGGGCATGTAAGGGCAATTCCCATTACATATTTACTTATGGACCCTTCATAAATATGAAGCGATTTCATTAAGTTAAAAAAAATGGATACCTGTTTTTTTTCTTGTTTTACTTCGGCAATTATTAGATTGCTTAGGGGAAGTTTTTGTTCGTTTTTTATATATTCAAGATTTAAATCGAAGGTTAAGCGTTCGGCTGATGTTTTGCTAACCAGCGTTAGGCGATTGTAGTTTACCCAAAGTGAGGGACTTAAACTATGGGCCGAAACATTTAACTTCGATTCTATAAAGGGTAAAGTGGTTTCATCCAACACCAATGGGATGTTTTTATTGGCAATCCTGGTTTTGTGCGTTCTATCTTTGTTTGACTTATACTTGATTTCTAAAAAACTTTTGTCGTTCTCGACATAGGTCCTATGTCTGATTTTAAATCGATTTAATTTTCCACTGTGGTGCGAATGGTAAAATTTGTAATCATCAGTGTCGTAATAAAGGGTTTTATAGCAATTGATCGATTTGTTTTCAATTTTTAGTATAAAATAATGGGGTTCTAATTGCTTTAGTATATCCTGTAAACGGTGGGCACTAAAGCAAAACTTTTTATCCATTCTATTCAATAATTTAACCTTTTCCATCTGCCCGAGGCTGATAGGATCAAATGAGTTTAGTATGGTTTCAATCAATTTCACTAGTTCTGATAGGTGTATTGATACTTTTTTACCGAAATAAGTTTGTTGGCGGCGTCAAAGGTTTTCTTTTCTATTTTTAACCCCTTGTTATTATAGGCTATGGTATTTTTTTTAATTAATTTAAGGCTCTCGTTATAAAAAAGTTCTTCGTTTTTTTCGCCAAGCGCATTGTATTTAATTTCTTTCTTTTCAATCACCTGGTTTTTTCCGTCATATTCAATTTCTTCCACCACATTTCCATCTTTATTATGTTTGTATTTGCGTATAGCTTTAATAATACCATCTTTTGAATACTCTGTTTCTTCAACAATTTCGCCATTTTTATCGTAAACAGTTTTCGATTCGTTGTTCGTTTTCGAATGGCTTGTTTCGGTAACGGCTATGGATTTAATTTTAAGCTTTCGTATTTCTTTTTTGCTTTGAGCAAAAAGGAAATAGAATGAAAATACAATAATTAAGAAAGCGCTAATTTTTTTCATAGTATTAATTGTAAATAACGATTCGGCCTAGGTCGACGCTTTGTTTTTTTGAAGTTATAGTAATATCTTTTACAAGCGCAACAATGCCAGATGGGGCCTGCAACGTTTTGTCTTTCGAATATACATAAATTTGGTAAATTCCTTCTCTAAGAAAATCAAAGCTAAACTCGCCTTTGTAATTCGTTCGGATGCGTTGGCTATAACTGGTGTTCGTTCCATAAATAATATATACTTCGACGTCGGCCGAAGCATAATCGCTTTGAAGGACGGTAAATGTGGTATTCCAGTCTTCGGTCCAAATGTTTCCTTTAATCGTGGCCTTGCCGCCTAAACCTTCTGGTTTTTCGCACGACATGAGTGCAGTAATTAAAAAAAGAATACATGTTGATCTTAGTATTTTCATGTTTTATATTATCGTATTATAGCTATTTTGCCTTGTTCCCTTACTTGATTCATTTTGTCTTTTAATTGGTAAAAATACATTCCAGAACATAGATCGTCGACACGTATGAAGTTATTATTTTTATCTAAATTTACGGTTTTTACAAAATGACCATACGCATTGTAAACGTCCACCGAATTTAATTGAAATGGAAGATTGGTAAAGGAAATATGATCGGAGGCAGGATTAGGATAGGCAGCTATTTTATGGGCTCGAACAAGCGATGGAGGAATAGCCATATTACAAAAAAGGTTATTATTTCCTAAAAATGTTGGCGTTTCGATTTGAGTGAATTGGCCTGTTCCGTTTGGGCAACGGCCCATAGAAACATCGGCCGTTTGGGTCGTATAATTTATACTATCGATAACGGCACCGCTCGAATGGCTAAAAAAGAGTTGGCCAGATGACCCCGAAAGGTTAAATCCACTGTGTAAATAGGTTTTTGAGGTTTTTAAATCATCGGCCCACACCATCAAATAGCCTTTGGGAGCAATCGTTGTATTAACCTCAAAGGCATATTTTTGAAAACTACTTGCATTATCCGAAAGAAAATAACCTGTAAGGTTCAATTCTTTATTGGTGCTATTATAAAGTTCTATCCAATCGGAATAAACTCCATATTCGTTCAAATCGCTTTTATCGTTAATTGCCAAAAATTCGTTGATCACCAAATCTCCTTTTTTTATGGTATCGGTAGGGATGGCTATTTGGTAATAGTTGTGTTCGGCTCTTTCGGGCGAAAATATGGCTGAATTGGCATTTTCGGCATAAATATAATAATGCAAGTAAGCCGATTTCATGAGTATCGAAACCCCATAAACACTATCGTTTGCCAAGCCATCCCCGTGCAATCCATCGTCGTACATGGGTATGCGCTCAAATTTTTTAGTTATATCAAACCGGTATCCAACAAAAACACTATTGGAAACGGCATTCCTTATTTTAACACTCCAATTAACAGGCGCGTTAAACGCAGGTGTTGTAGGGTTAGTTTTGATGTTTGTAAGAATGGGAGTAGCGTAGTTTATTTCGGTAGTCGAATTTAAATAGCTTGTTCTTGCCTCCAAAAAATTGGTAATGCCAGGAACCGAGTAGGTTCCAATATTCACATTCGTATTTAATCCGGATTTAAAAATTGAATAATCAAAAAATTTAGAGCTATCGTTTGCCACCGAATTATCGATTAGATTTTGTAAGGATACGGCCATGCCCAAATAGTCCTTATTGGTCAAAAATTCTTTAACTATAGTTTTGGCATGGGCTATATACATTTTTTTATACCTTGCATTAGCCATAATTGCCTTTATCAATGGCCAGTCCTCATGCGAATCGTGATATAATAATGGGAATTGCTGCAAATTGGTTATTGATAATGATCCCATCCCATTGTTTGGGCTTCCGGCAAAGGGGAAACCAGCAAAGGCCATATTCAAATCCCAAACTATAGGATTAAAATGATTGGTATTGTCCTTGTACAGATAATAGTTTTGCGCAAAAGCGCCTGTATAACTGTCGAGATTTACAAGAATGTTGTTGAATGCCAACATCCAAATTGCTCTGTCAATATCAAGGATAGAACCAATGGATGACTGATGATTGGTAATGGTATCGCACAAAGCAACTAAATCTTTCCATCCGTCCTTCGATTTTTTATCATAAAAATTGAAATAAGCTGTACTGTCGGCCGATATGAATTTAAGATTGCTTTTAACCGTTGGTCCGGGATCGACGCTTGGATTGCATTTAATAAAAGTATTGGCGGAGGAGTAGAAGCGGTCGCCGCAAAACTTTTTGTTTATATTTTCGGAGTTTGAGTACAGGCCTATATACTTGCCATTAATAATTACTTCGGCAAAGTTTGATTCGGGGCATTCCATATAATTTTTGAGTATGCTGTAGGCTAATACTTCTCTGATCATTGAAGGGTCGGCATATGAATTGCCTAACTTAATATCTGTATACCCTTGATAGGATTGAGCTTTAAACGAATTTAGCTCTATATGAAGCGAATTTTTTTTATACGTCGAATCGTAGGAGCTATTGCCTTTGTATTTTACACCAACGCTATCAAATACTACTCCATTTACTTTAACCCATGTAGCCATTAAGTATTTATCGCTACCCAGTTTCAATTTATCTAATTGAAAATCCCAATCGTTTTGTGAAAAGGAAATTTCTATTTTTTGGATGGTATTCAAAGCATAAAAATCCTGCGAGTACCCTTGTTTTACAAAGAGATGAAATAATAAAAGAAGGATAATTTTCCGAATCATTAATCAATAAGAAATTTAACAGGTGAATGGATGTGATGCTGATTATTAACCTCCATAAAATAAATTCCTTTCGGTAGGTCCTCGGTATTTATAATTAATTCATTTCTAACATTTTCAAATCTTTTTATTTCACTGCCTCTAAAATCGTTAAGAATTACTGAATAGGGTTGTGAGGCGTCGCTAATTTTCAAAACCATTAAACCTTTTGATGGATTAGGATATAAAATTATGGCTCCAATTTGTTTTGTTGGGGGGGTAATTTTGCTCACACATTCTTTGCATTCACTAAAACAAATCGCTTCCAAAACTGTATCGCTGTAGATGGATATGTACCTGTTCTTGGATTTATTGGAGCAATTTGAATCTACATATTCGTTTATAAATCCGTTTACAAATTTATATTCAATATAGCCTGTATCTGTGAAGTCAATGTATTCATAAGTTTTGCCCGAAAAACTTACCATAGTATTCTTCTTTGGATTCCAATGGTTGAGGGTATTGCCAACATGCACGCCATCCGTGTGATTGGTGTTTTGCAACGAAAGGTCAACTTTAAACCGAATCATTTTTTTGCCCGAAGGAGCATTTCCGCCAAATAGTAATTTTGGCAAATTAAGGGTGTCAAATTGCAATGAATCAATATAAACCCAACGGTTATCGTTAAAGTCAAATCCAATTCTTGACTTTTCGGGTACAAATTCTACTTCATAAAATTGATCGCCATTTACAAATTTGTATTCATAACGTCGAAATGCTGGTATAGTTACAAGCACACTATAAATATCAGTCCCTAATTCTTTGACAAGCGGGGTGGACTTTGAGTCCCAGTCTGACGGGAAACCAGCCTCGGTTTGAAAATCACCAGAAACATGAACCCCATTTGGGCTAATGGTTTGCCCCGTCATATCCACCGAAAACTTAACAATTTTTGCGCTACAAAGTTGAAAACTGATGATGAAAATGGCAAAAATTACATATTTTTTCATGACCTTATTTTATAATATTTACTTTTAAAACATTCAATAAAGTAGAGGTATTATAGATTTTAATATAGTATACGCCCTCACAGGCGTTGCTTAGGTTTAAGGGGCTATAGTCGTTGGTTTCTAAAATGGTTTTACCTAAGATATCGCTTACCAAAACTTTTGAAATTACAAGATTCGAAGGGTTTAGGATTTCAAATTTTCCATTTCCAGGATTTGGATAAACCGAAAGCGTTTTAGCGTGGTCAACCATTTTACTTACACTAACTGTAAAATAAATTTGGTCCGAAAAATCAGACTGGCACCCATTCGAATCCTTTACTTTTACTCGGTAATTGCCATTCAAAGTTGGTGTAAAAACAGGACTCGTTGTTTGGCTTACCATATTTTGATCTAAAAACCAACTGTACGAAACTGAATTGGAAGCAGTTAAGGTATTTCCACTTTTTGTAAGTGTGGGTTTATTTGGTAATGGATTTACGCTAATAGCAATCCATGAGGTATCGATAATAGAATTATTACTGGCCATAACCGTGTAAATAGTATTTGCCGAAGGCCATACTTTAATTTGTTTGCTAGTAAAGGAAGCACCCGTTGGAACCGAAATCCAATTGTATTGTGTCGATCCAACTTCTCCCTGAGTAGTTGCGTTTAGGGTGAGGGTATCGCCAGAGCAAATAACAATTTTCGAAGCAGTGGCCTTAACGTTAAAAGGCATTTGGCTTTTGTATGAAAAACCTTTTGAATAGCGATAGACACATCCATTAGTATCGGTAATTCTTACCACATAGATACCATCTTGCTTAGGCGTCAAATTTTTTGAAGTTTCGCCGTTAATTTCACTTCCATTAACAAACCATTTGTAGCTTGTGGCAGAGCTTGAACTTAGCACTGTGTCCGATAAATTAATTTCGGGTATGGCAGGTGCTGGATTGTCGGTAAAGCATTTATTGTAGCGATGAGCTTGTTGTATAGACCCTGTTACAGTTTTGGTCCAAATGGAAGTGCCCATAGGATTAGTTTCATAAACGGTACCCGAATTTGCAATGCAAACCAACATATTTCCATTTGGTAATTGTTCAGAGCAGCCAGCATTACTTGTATAACCATTGCAAGCATGCCGATCGTAGGTGCTCGGTTCGTAGGCCGATCCTAAAGTTAAATTATAAGTATAGCCAGAAACTGGTGTCACAATTTGATCGACACTCGATTTTGAGGTTGAAACTCCTTGATTGTTAAATCCAACCAACCTTCCTGCATTAGGCACGCCTTCGGGTATCCAATGGGCGTCATGTGTTACTTTAAGAACTTGAGTTCCTGTTGCATTATAGGCTGCTGGATTGCCCCAACGGTATAAAAAATCACCTCCTTTTCCACTGTTTCCGCCTGAATGAGATGCGGCTTCAGCCGTAGTTGTGCTATGGTCGATAATATACCATTCATTAAGATTATGAGAGCTTACAGCTATTTGGTCTAATATAGGATTATAATCAACGCCATTCATATGAATCCAATCCTTCGTTATTTTGTAATTTACATTTAACAATTCGGGATGCTTGACAATGGATTTTTGATAATTTTGCTTTGTCGAGTCTTTATCTTGAACGATATGATCCCAAATTTTCCATTCCCAAACCACATCACCCGTTGTGGCTCCTGTTGGTTTAATTTCAACCACTTTATCGGGCCACACTTCGCCATTAAACGTGCTTCCGGCAGCCAACGATTCGGCAGAGGTTTTTCGTTCGTAGGCTATTAACAGGACATTGCCATTGGGCAACGGACAAATATCATGGTGCGAACAGTATGCTGTAGTTGAATAAACAAAATCCCAAAGTATGGTACCGCTCCAATCTACTTTTTGCACCTGACCGCTAATGGGCCCGCCAGTAAATGAATTTCCCGATTTTGAAACGCTTCGCCACAAAAAGCCTCCAGGCATAAGGTAGCACGAATATCCCGATTTGTTTTGTGAGGTATGAGTCCATGTTTTAACGATGTTTCCGTTGGTATCCAACAAATTAGAGGTAGTGGCGTTCATCACGCTGTATAATGTATAATCGCCCCATTGTTGACCAAAAGTGGTTAGCGATGAAACTGTAAATAGAATCAGAAAACTAATATTTTTAATAAATTTCATTTTCAATATTTTTAACGCTTTTATTATATAAATGTTACTGCAAGGATAACGGAATGTTATGATAATTAAAAGCAGATTAGCATTTGATGATTTTAGCCGTGAAAGCTGATTTATTTAGAACTTAACGAATTATAGCACGTAAATTTAGAATGGCCTCCATAAATTGGATTATGGATTAAATTATTCTCAATTTTGCAAACTTTAAGACCAATTGTTTTTCACCATATTCGTCAAAAGCAACGGTAGCTTTTCTCGAATCGCCAACGCCTTCAATTTTATTGACCATTCCTTTTCCAAAGCGCTGATGTTCAACAAGCATCCCTTCTAATAATCCGGAAGTATCGTCGGGCACAAAATTTTCGATAGCTGCGGGTAATGCTTTAAACAGAGGCTTTGTTTGAATTGGATCATTTGGCTTTGCCGATTTCATCCATGAATTAGGCTTCGAATAGGTGTCTTCGTTTTTTGAACGGTAGGGTGCTTGTGTGGGTGGGGTAAAACGTCGGTCGATGTCTAAAAAATTACGGTCCAATTCATCTAAAAATCTACTGGGTTCGCAGGGTAAAAGGGTGCCAAATCGAAAGCGCGAAGTGGCGTAACTCAAATAAATTTTCTTTTCGGCGCGGGTTAGGGCTACATAAAATAAGCGTCGTTCTTCTTCCAATTCTTTTCTATTGCCTAAGGCCATCTGCGATGGAAACAAATTTTCTTCCATTCCTCCAATAAATACTATTGGAAATTCCAAACCTTTTGAACCATGAATGGTCATCAGCGATACTCTATCTCCTTCAAGATTGTCCTTGTCCGAATCGGTCAAAAGGGCAATATCCTGTAAATAATTTGCTAATGATTTTTCCTGTTCATCGGTGTCATCTTCCACAAATTCTTTTATGCCATTAAGCAATTCCACAAGATTTTCGTATCGGCTTATACCCTCAATGGTTTTATCTTCATTTAATAATTTCAATAAACCGGTGCTTTTAGCAATGTAAGACGCTAATTCATAAGCGTTTTGTGTTTTTTGGAGCTGCCCAAAGCTTTGTATCATTATGCCAAAATCAATAATTTTGGAAGCCGAAGAACTAAGGTCACTAAAGTTTTTTACGTTTTGAATGGTTTGCCACAGGGATAATTCATTTTGGCCTGCATTTAGGATGATACGGTCGATGGTGGTTTGACCAATACCGCGAGCTGGATAATTTAGTATTCTTTTTAAGGCTTCTTCATCGTTGCTGTTAACAACCAACCTTAAGTAGGCCACAAAGTCTTTAATTTCTTTGCGTTGATAAAAAGACATGCCTCCGTAAATACGGTATGGAATATTTAGTTTGCGAAGGGCTTCCTCGAAACTTCGGGATTGAGCATTGGTTCGGTAAAGAATTGCGAAGGCACTATCGGGCAATTTCTTATCCATTTTTTCATCATAAATGGCTTGCGCTACAAATCGTCCTTCTTCATTGTCGTTAACGGCTCGAAGTACCTTAATTTTATCGCCTTCCGGATTGCTGGTCCATACTTTTTTTTGCAGCTGGTCTTGGTTATTTTTTATAATAGCGCTCGATGCATTGACAATAATTTGGGAGCTTCGGTAATTTTGTTCTAATTTAAATATTTTCAGATCGGGATATTCGCTTTCGAAGGATAGAATATTTTTGATGGTGGCTCCTCTGAACGAATAAATACTTTGTGCATCGTCGCCAACTACACAAATATTTTGATAAACGGCAGCCAATTTTTTAACGATCATAAATTGGCAATGATTGGTGTCCTGATACTCATCCACCATCATGTATTGAAACTTATGTTGGTATTTGTTAAGTACATCTGGAAATTTGTTTAGCAATTGAAAGGTTTTAAGCAATAAATCATCAAAATCCATGGCCCCCGATTTAAAACATTTTTCTTCATAGGCTTTGTAAATCTTACCTAACTCTGGCCGTCCTGTTGAGCTATCGTGGGCATTTACCTCTTCGTCGGTTTGATACATACCAGCGGTTATTAAATTGTTTTTGGCATTCGAAATTCGCCCCAAAATCATACCCGGTTTGTATATTTTATCGTCAATTTGCATTTCTTTTAAAATGCCTTTTATAACACTTTTCGAGTCGTCCGAATCGTAAATGGTAAAGTGTGATGGGTAACCCAAACGCGCTGCTTCTATGCGCAATATTTTTGCAAAAATGCTATGAAAGGTTCCCATCCACAGATTTTTAGCCTCATGACCCACTACCGATTCTATTCGGTGGCGCATTTCTTTGGCTGCTTTATTGGTAAAAGTTAGGGCAATTATTTTGAACGGATCGACCCCCTTGTGAATTAAATTGGCTATACGATAAGTGAGCACTCTCGTTTTGCCAGAACCCGCTCCGGCAATAATCATAACAGGACCTTCGGTTTGTAAAACGGCCTTTTTTTGAGCCTCGTTTAGTTGTTTTATAAAATCATCCATCTCGCAAATAATCAATTCTCCAAAGTTATAATTTGACACGCAAAAGGCTTAGTTAATATTATAAGTAAATATCAACACCTTATTATTTTAGAGCCTAATCAAAGGGGTGGAAGGTTTAATCTTTTGTTAACCCTTTGTTAATCAAATTCTATTAACTTTGCCGCCGTATTTAAAATAAATTTGTCATGAACAACATAATCCCAAATGATCGCGCCATCATTGTACCAATTGATTTTTCATCTACCTCACAAAATGCGTTAATGCATGCTGCCGATCATGCCGAAATTTTCGGAAATGATATAGTAATGGTACACATTTTAGAGGAAACCTACCTTGCAGGACTTTTTGGTGGTGGACATAATCGCAACGAAATGATGCGCTTAGGAATTGAACAAAAAATGAAGGAACTTAAAGCTGAAATTTCTATTAAACATCCGGGCTTAAAAATTGATTTTTTGATTTACGAAGGAAAGGTTTATAAAGCGATTGTTCAAATTTCGGAGAAAATGGGATGCGACAGCATTATTATGGGCACCAAGGGCGCCGAAGGCATCGAACAGATTATTGGAAGTACATCGTCGAGGGTAATGAGTTATGCCAGCGTACCTGTTATTATTGTAAACGAGTTTCCTAAAAAAGGGCGCTACGAAAAATTAGTTTTGCCTATTGACCTTTCAAAAGAATCGAAACAGAAAGTAACATGGGCTATTCATATTGCCAAAAAATATAATTCTGAGGTTCATATTATTTCAGAAATAGAAGACGATGAGTTTTTGAAAAATAAAATTAGGGCGTCAATCTATCAGGTTAAAAATATTTTAGAACAAAATGGGGTTAAAGCCATAATTTTCGAATTGGATGAAGACAGATTTCCAGGGCATTTGGGCGTAGATACCTTAAAATATGCTGATGAAATAAATGCCGATTTAATTTTAATTATGACTCACCAAGAGAAAGGATTTACTGAATTTATTTTTGGCTCCGAAGCACAGCAAATTGTCAATAGAGTAAACAAGGTTCCCGTTATGTGCATACATCCTAAAAAATCGGCTTTCAGATATATTGGTACCGAAGGATTTTACTAGATTACCAATTCAAAACCATATTAATACCATAAAAAAAACACCATCAATATTGATGGTGTTTTTTTTATGGTATATTTTTTGTGTCTAAAGTTATTTCATTTCTTTAACCCAAAATGTAAATTTAGAACTTGGCTTTGCGTCCATGTATTTATGAGCTTCCACCAAAGTGTTGAAATTTCCAACCGATACGTAAAATTGGTTGGTACTTGGGTTTTTTAATAGGGTGGGTTTATAACCTTCGGCTTGCAGTTTTGCCGCAAATTTCTTTGCATTGGCTTCAACGGTAAACAAACCTGAAACAACATTGAATTTGCCTGGCCCTGCAGGAGTGGCTGGTTTTGTTGGAGCAATTACCTTTTTATCTTCTTTAGGGGCTAAAGCTACACTCTTTGGCTTTTCTACAATACGAGTTTCTTTTACAATTACAATGGTATCTCTTACCCTCACAACAGTTGGCGCAGGTTTTTCGTATTTCTCAGGATTAAATTTATCCTTTGAACCTATTTTTGGCGTATAGCTTATAATCAGCTCATGAGAGTTGCCAGCGCTCGACAATTTTCTCAGGAACGTTTTTTCGTACATATAACCAACTTTTACATCCGAAACCGCCCAAATACCAGCCATAACTCCAACTGCCGATTTTGGCCTAAACCAAGCACCGCCCCATAATTTTCCTGTTTTTTCGGCCATTAAACTAATATCGACTCTTACAGGAATTGATTTTTGTACCTGCCAAAAAACCAGAGGAGTGATAAACATATCCTCGTCGGTTTGGATGGTGTATTTTACATGTCCGTTAGTAATCATCGAATTATTAAAGAGTAGTTCACCTTTAACCGTTTCGCCAAGCAAATTTTTACTTTTTATCAATTGCTGAACAGCTACGCCTATTTCAAGTACATCGTTATTCCAAGTGGCTCCGGTTCTAAAATCAACCGCCGATTTATTATTGTTAAAAAGCGCAGTGTAGTATGGGTCGTCATAATCGTTGGTTAAAATGGATGCAGTATTAGAGCTAACCGAAATAAAATCAAGACCTGCACCAAACCTAAGGTTATTGTTTTCATCCATATTTTTAAGCGCGTAGGCATAGTTAAGTCCATATACTTGTTTGCTTATCATGGGTGCGTTTTCGGCCCATAGAAAACCGCCAAAGGCAGATTTTTGCTGTGTAGGTGAAATAGAAAATGAGCCAATAAAGGCCTCAGGACTCCCTTGTATGCCAGTCCAATATTTTCGGCCAGCTAAAGTTACATTTAAGGGGGAAGCGCTTCGGCTCATCGATGGATTGGATACATTGAGCAATTGCGAGTTAAACCCAAATAAAGGCGATTGCTGCGCACTTAACGATAGCGAAAGGCTGCTCAAAAGTATGATGAAAGATATGCGAATGGTATAGTTCATGTTTAATTGTGTTTTGGATGGATAATGCGTTGATTTCATGATTTTATTTTAAAATATTTAAAATACCGGTATAAACTTTATTGGTGGTTTTGTTTTCAATTACAAATGGATAATAACCATCGGGCAATTCCATATTATCGCGTTTGCCATTCCAATTATTATTGTATGACAACGATTCATAAACCAATTGGCCCTCACGTGTAAATACATGAACCGAACATTTTTGGCCTACTGGAAAATTACTTAATACCCACACATCGTTATGTCCGTCGGCATTTGGAGTTAGCAAATTTGGAATATTCGTGGTGTTCTCAGAATTAACCGTTACACTCATAGTATCGGTTGCCTCGCAACCATAAATAGTATAGGCTCGCAAAATGTAGGTGGTTGACGATAATGGCCTTGAAGTGGGTTTTGGTATAGTGGCATCGCTAAGCCATGTGTCTGGGATCCACTCAACCATAGAATTTGAAGCCCCATTAAAATTAACAATTTTCCCTGGAAGGGTTGTAAAATCAGGTCCTGCATTTACGGTTGGGAGTGCCAAAATGGTAGATCGAACACTGTCGGCTGAAAAACATTGAGGAGAACTAAATATGGTAGCTTTATTAAACGTTACCGTTTTTAATATTAAGGAATCGTGTGTCAGTCCATCGCTCCATACAACTGTTCCTGCCGATTTGTTCACCTTAATAATGGCACTGTCTCCTGCACAAATATCAACGATGCCATTTGGGATAAATGTAATGGTAGGTGCAATTGGAGATAATACCGAAATAGGCAATGTATCTGAACAGCCCGTATTCAATGTCAATTTTAAATAACCTATTTGTATTCCCGAAAGTGTTGGAGTGAAATTAAGATTAGGGGTTGTAAAATAATTGGCATTAATTTTCCATTCGGTAGCGGCCAAACTTGTAAAAGGAGGCAGAGTGGATGTATTTTTTACATCGATGGGCAATGGAAAACATGGCGATACCGAGGTATAACTAAGGGTTGGCAGAGCATCAATTGTAAATGAAGATCCAACGGTATCTTTATAACCATTTTTATTGGTAATGATTAATGCAATCTGATATATTCCTGCAGCGGTAATTGATTTTTTTATGGTTTCCGAATTTTCGGGCGTCAAAACCGTTGAAGGGCCTTGAGCCGCCCATTCCCATGAAACAATGGCCGAATCGGACCGAGAATTGCTTGCCGAGAATTGTATTGAATCGTTGGCGCAATGTCCGGTTACGTTAAGCAGTGCAATAGGATTGGTAGGCGAAAGTGTGTTGTTTCCGCCAACAGCATTACCAGCTGTATAATATCCATAAATGGAAGAACCTGTAGAACTTAAAATAGTTCCGATATTAGGTGTTGTGCCCGAACCGCCAAGATTGTAGGAGGAGCTTGCATCCTGATATACGACTCTTAAATTTGCTGGATCATTTACCAAGTCGTTGCCGTTGGTGGTATTGTAGGCAAACCCTACATTGCTAAATGAAAATCCGGATTGATTAAGTGGGTTGGTAATTTGCCAATATCGTCTATCTGAAATATGCGTAATGTTGGCGGGAAGATTAGCAATAGGCGCTTTGCCAAGGTAGCTTTTAAACCCTATATCGGCCTTTATTAATCCCGTTGGCCAGATGGCATTTACATACATTGGCCTGAAATCTTTTCCAAGTCCAATAGGAATGGTATCAATGATAGCATAATTTGCAGGGAAATTAATATACTTTACATAGAGGGTTCCGTTTACATAACTTAATATATTACCCGAACTTAATAAGTCATTTGCGTTGCTTCTATACAAAATCAAAGTATCGGCAGGGGTGGTAACTATCATTCCTTTAACTAAATCTAATCCATTTAAAAGGCTTAGCTTGCCATGAAGAAACAGAGTTTCGTTATTGCTTTGCATTTTAAGGTTTCCTATAGCAGCAGCTGGATGAGGATATAAATGGATGGTTTTGTCCATAATCACATTTTCGTTACTGTTTGTACTGTCCAAATAAATGTTCCAAGTATTGCTTGCAATATTCAAAGCTCTGTTCACAAAATCATTGCCATCCTCAATCCCAACAAATAAGTTTTTATCTTTAAAAAGTACCCAAGCTAAATTGGGTTTATCCATATAATGCCTAATTTTATTTTCAACCATAAATCCTTCGTCTTTATTGAGATTAGCACCTAGTATTCCTTCATAAAAACAGGTTGTAGCGTCAATCTTGGTGGTTGGTTTCAAACCGTTAATAGAGTCGAGAAATAGATAATATCCATAAATCTGATCAAACTGTGTAGCGTTTAATGCAATATTGGCATTGCCTTTCAAAACAATGGCCTGCGCCGATTTACTAATGCTTATATCGTTTAAATTTAGATTTAATAAACCCCCTTCGGCTAATACCATTATACTCACACTATCTAAATTATTAAAATTCGAACTAATTAAATTTAGATTTACATTAGGTGTCATGGTCGACTGTTCAACGTTTACTCCAATCTTTCCATAATTAAACGCATTGTTTGTTAAGTTTAATAAGTAGGAGGCCGATACGTTTCGAATCGAAAATCCGGTATAAGCGTAATTGGTAATAATATTAGAAATATCTGAATACCCATCTGAATATAAGTCTACTAAACTAAAGCCTACAAAATTAATGGCTGGGTCGGATGGGTTTAAAATTGTGTATTCGAATTTTATTGAATCCGTTGAACCTGAAAAGTTATTAAGGCATATTCCATGAGTTTCGGCTGTAATATTTAAATATGAAAAATTGAAATTTT
Organism: Chitinophaga pinensis; assembly: GCA_945878925.1. GTDB lineage: Bacteria > Bacteroidota > Bacteroidia > NS11-12g > UBA9320 > JABWCE01. Next base: position 2,151 of record CAMDXE010000024.1, on the reverse strand, counting down.
TGCTGTTCTTGGCCGAGAAATTATTAAACGATACGCCTTTACCCACCGAGTCGATAGTGACAAATGTAATATCGCAATAGAAATTTTCGTCTAAAATAATGGCATTCGAATTTTGATCGCCAATGCTAATTTTGCTATTTTCTATTTTATTCGATAGTGTTGGAAAACTGCCGCTCACTAAGCGTATGCCAGCATAAACAAAATTGTTTATTATCAAATTGTTAAAATACAAGTCGGTATAGGCGCCTTGCACCCCAATACCATAGCCAACCTCATATTCTTTATTATACTTACTTGGGGGATTTATAATATTAGGATTATCGCCCTTAATCATGATGCCGTTGATTTCGACACAACACGATGCAATTTCGATGGCCGAATTGCCCGAAACATCAAATCCGGTGGCCAAAAATGGCGGAACGATTATAGTTTCTAAATTTCGAGTTTGGGTCAATGGATTAATGCCCCAATTATTACCCAACAATACAATGGGTTTGTCTAAATAAAGCCTCTCCTCATACAATCCTTCCGAAATGTAAATGGTGTCGGAGTAAGCTGCGAAAAGAAATGCATTGGCAATGGTTTTCTTAGGCCCGTTCAATCCTAGGGTGTAAAACGGAGCACTTCCATCTAAACTGTCAGCGCCAGTATTTACATTAACATACCATACCGCTGCATTAGCCGAATAGGTTAGTGAAATAAAGGCAAGGAATACTAGTAATTTTATTTTCATTTTTTATGTAATTGAGATGTGCAAATTAACATTATTAATACATAACATTGTAATATTTATATAATTAAGCATTGTGGATAATTGATATAAACAGTCTGTTTTGGCAATTTTAGCCTTTGTTCGTTTGAGAAATTGATTGTTCAAAATCTTGTGTTCGGAGGTTATCTAAATCCGTGTTATTTGCTGTATTAGGAGCCTAAGACAATACTTATTTTTTTTAAATGGGAATATTAAGGGACTTTAAAAAAGGAAAAACGAAATGCTTAGATTGAAATAGGGTTTGGTGTTGAAAAAATGTCTGACAGACATGTCCAATGTGTTGACGAGTGGTGTGCTTTTGTTTATATCTTTTGAATACAAAAATCGGATAGCGATTTAATTTCGCATTTTAACTTATTAAAGCATTTACTTGGCAACAGACGTAAAGTATGACGAAGACAGTATTAAGTCGTTAGACTGGAAGGAGCATATCCGTCTTAGGCCGGGAATGTACATAGGAAAGCTAGGAAACGGCTCATCGGCCGACGATGGAATTTATGTGCTTTTGAAAGAGGTTATCGACAATTGTATTGATGAGCACGTAATGGGGCATGGCAAAACTATTGAGATTAAAATTGAAGATGGAAAGGCTATTGTTCGTGATTTTGGGCGAGGTATTCCTTTAGGCAAGGTTTTGGAATGTGTGTCTAAAATAAATACTGGAGGAAAATACGATTCAAAAGCATTTCAGAAATCAGTAGGGCTAAATGGAGTAGGAACCAAGGCTGTTAATGCCCTGTCTAATTATTTTAAAGTACAATCAATTCGCGACGGAAAGACGAAAGTTGCTGAGTTTGAAAAAGGAATTTTAACGTCTGAACAAGATTTTGAAACCGATTTGGCCAATGGCACATTTATTGAATTTGTGGCCGACGATACCATTTTTAAACATTATAGGTATATCAATGAATTTGTTGACAATCAACTTTGGAATTATGCATACCTAAATTCGGGGTTGACTTTAAACTACAACGGAAATAAATTTTTATCCAAAAATGGATTATTAGATTTATTAAGGCGCAAAACCAATGAAGACGAACTGAACTATCCAATTGTTCATTTAATTGGAGAAGATATAGAACTGGCTTTTACCCACGACAATCATTATGGCGAAGATTACCACACCTTTGTAAATGGTCAAAACACCACTCAAGGCGGCACACACCTTCAGGCCTTTAAAGAAGCCTTTGTTAAAACCATTAGGGAGTTTTATAAAAAGGATTTTGACGCCAGCGACATACGCTCGTGCATCTCGGCTGCCTTAAGTGTAAGGGTGCAAGAACCGGTCTTTGAATCGCAAACCAAAACTAAACTTGGCAGTGCCGATATGGGGCCAAATGGACCGAGCGTAAAAACCTTTATTTACGATTTTATTAAGA
>CAMDXE010000023.1 GCA_945878925.1 Chitinophaga pinensis | reverse complement strand
CTCTTGGTTTAAAGACCTGCCCAAGCCGGTCAATTTTTAATTAGCTTTGCAAACCTAAAATTTGGAATTAAGCCCTAAAATATTAAGCATCATTCCCCTACAGATTATTACCATTCTGGCATTTTTTCCTATTGCCCGAAAATTAAAACTCTACGATGTGCCTAACGAGCGAAGCTCGCATAAGCATGTAACCTTTAGAGGTGGCGGAGTGATTGTTCCTATATCGCTTTTGTTTTACACCATGTTTTTTGGGTTTCAAAACACTTTTTTAATTGCTGGAGTTCTCTTAGCCTCGGCCATTAGTTTGTATGACGATATTAAAGGTTCGAACCCCTTTGTGCGCCTAATTTGTCATTTTGTGTCGGTAGGTTTGATAATGATGGACATCACCAATGGGTACCAATTTTTACCTTTTATCACCATACTTATTGCCATTATTGCCGTTGCTGCCGTAAATGCCTATAATTTTATGGATGGTATTAATGGCATTACAGGGCTTTATACCTTGTCGATTTATGAAACCGTTTATTTTTACAATTATAAAATTGAAAATGTATTTGACCCTAATTTAATATTAATTCTTACCGCTGCCCTCGTAATTTTTGGGTTCTATAATTTTAGAAGCAAAGCTATATTGTTTGCTGGCGACGTAGGCAGCGTATCGCTGGGTTTGATTGCTGTTTTTTACATCCTTTTTTTAGTGGTGCACAACAATAACCTTATTTACTTGTCAATCGTTGCGGTATATGGCGTAGAAACAGGCTTGACCATTATTTACAGGTTACTTAAAGGTCAAAATATTATACATCCTCATCGAATACATCTATTTCAAGATTTGGTTCATATCGCCAAATTTCCTCATTTGGTGGTTGCTGTTGGGTATGTTCTCGTTCAGGTAATTATTAATTTTGGTATGTTTTATTGTTTACGTCACCAACTCAACGGCTTGCTATTTTTAACATACATCATTATCATTTTAAGCTGTTGCTATATTATTATTAAATATCAAATTTATAAACGCTACGTTGAACCCAATGAAAAAAATTAAATTCGCTGTTATTGGTTTAGGCCATATTGGGCTTCGCCACTCGAAAATTGCGAATGAACACCCCGATTCTGAAATTGTGGCATGCTGCGACATAGAGGCAAACAGAGAAGAAAAACTTCATGAATTAAATATTCATCCGCGATTTTATACCGATTATAAGGAACTAATTAGTCAGGAAAAAGACCTGGATGTCATAAATATTGCTACTCCAAACGGACTACACTGCGAAATAGCCCTCTTTGCACTCGAACATGGCAAACATGTGGTTATCGAAAAGCCTATGGGCTTGAACAAAGTGGAATGTGAGAAAGTAATTTTCAAATCGCTACAAAAATCAAAAAACGTTTTTGTTGTAAAACAAAATCGCTACAGCCCTCCATCAAAATGGCTAAAGGACGTATACGACTCCAAAACTTTGGGAGAAATAATTATGGTTCAAGTAAACTGCTATTGGAACCGCGACGATCGCTATTATAAACCCGGCAATTGGAAAGGTTCGCTAAAGCTCGACGGTGGAACTTTGTTTACCCAATTTTCGCATTTTATCGACATTATGTATTGGATTTTTGGCGACATTAAAAACATAAAAGCGACCTTTAGCAATGCTACCCATAAAGGGTTAACGGAGTTTGAAGATACGGGCGTGGTAAATTTTGAATTTGTGAACGGCGGTATGGGTTGTATAAATTTTTCGACGTCATGCTGGGATACAAATATGGAAAGCAGCATAACGGCTGTTGGCTCCAATGGAAGCATAAAATTAGGGGGCCAATACCTCAACGAAGTGGACTATTGCCATATTAAAGATTACGTTTTACCGGCCTTGCCGCAAACCAATCCGCCTAACGATTATGGCCCGTTTAAAGGCAGCGCCGCCAATCATCATTATGTCATCCAAAATGTAATTGATACCCTCAATGGCAAGAGCCAAATTGACACGAATGCATTGGAAGGCCTTAAGGTGGTTGACATTATTGAACGCATTTACGAATGCCGCCATCTTAATAAGATTTTGAACTAAATTGAGAATAGCTTGGTTTGCAAATATTGATTTTCAGGAGGGCAATGCTGCCAACTCCAGAATCCGCGCTTTGGCCGATGGATTGAAAGCCAACGGCAATCAAGTATTTCTATTCCTGCTTAGCTCCACCATTTTTAATTCAAATAAAATAAATAAAAAAAATAAGGGCTTTTTTCATGGCATTTATTTCAACTATTTGAGTGGGTCGGTTTTTAGAAGTCCTTTTATTGTTGTTCGGTTTTTATCGTACCTCAAATCCATTATTTGCTCCTCTTATTTGTTGGTTAAAAAGCGAAAACATTTTGATATCATCTTTATTTACAGCCCGCGAATTATTTTTTTTGGGCATATTTATGTTTTGGCTAAGCTGCTCAAAATTCCGCTCATACTTGAAAAAACTGAATTAGAAGCAATTGTAAAAACCAACAAATTTATCCCCTTATTGGTGAGGCTTACCGATAGACTCGATGCCTATATTTTTGATTATTTCTGCAGCCATCTCATCGTAATATCCGAAAATTTAAAGGCATATTACCAAGATTATATGCATGTATCAAAAATTACCTTGATTCCTATAGTCGTCGATTTAAAACGATTTGCTTCTGTAAAACCTAGCCAAGCGCCGGTTTATACCATTGGATATTTAGGCTCCTTTGGCGAAAAGGATGGCATTCATGGGCTCATCGAAAGTTTTAAAGAGGCCACTAAACAAATGCCTGAGCTTAAACTGAAACTCATTGGATATAATTCGCATATACGAGAAACCAAATTGGAATTGCGCAAATTCATATTGAATGGACAGGTTGAGCATTCGGGGCAAATAGCTTACGACCAAGTCCCTAACTGGTTGGCTAAATGCGATTTGTTGGTAATGAACCGAACCAATCATGAATACTCTCATTACGGGTTTCCCACTAAATTAGGCGAATATTTGGCCACTGGTATTCCCACCATCTGCACCAAAGTTAGCGATATCGAAAAATACCTTGAACATTCAAAAAATTCATACCTCATCGAGGCCGATAATCACCAAGAGCTTACCAAAGCCATTATCGAACGATACCAGAATTATAGCGATTTTAATGCTATGGGTCTAAAAGGCAAACAGATTGCCAAATCACAATTCGATTATCACAAATATATACCGGTGCTTCAATCGGTATTTGAAGATGCAGTAAGCAAAAAGGCATAAGCAAAGCCTTACTCCTGCTCGTCTTCCAATTTCCCCAACATTTTTCCAATAACATTAAAGCGCTCTTTGCGCTCCTGTTTACCATCTTTGGCATAATGGTGCCATACGCCTCGTTTTTCGCCTTTGCGATAGCGGCCATACTCCTTTAATTCGCCGGTTTCATAAAACTCGCGATACCGGCCATGCAAATCGCCGCGTTTGGTTTCGGCTTCAAATCGCAAATTATCGGTATTGGCATAATAATCTTTAATGACATTGTGCTCGAATTTTGCCATCAAAAAGCGCTGAATATCGTCCAACGAATCTAACATGGTGGCGGCATCCTCCTCCATGTCGGCCATACTATCAATGGGTATAGCGGCTGTGTCGGGTATATATTCCTTAAAATTGAGCTGTACTTTAGTAAAAAATTTATCTTCTCTTTCAGACAATTGAAAGCCTAAATCGCAAAACGAACGAAAATATACCTCATTTTTGGTGGCGCTCGCTTTCGTGCTGTTATCTAATTTTTTCATAAATAAAGGGAAAGCGCGGTTGGAGGCTATGTATGAAAACACTGTCGATTGGCTGCTAAACTTGCTTTTGAACGCTTTAAATGAGGGATCAACACTCAGGGTGTTTTTCGTTTCATAGTCTTCAATTAAACTAATAATCGTTCGAGGATTGTTGCTAAAAACCACATAATCGTCAACTATCGTGTAATAGGGCTTTTCGAGTTTTGAAAACAGTTTTCCAAAAAACATTTTAAACACACCCTTGATATCTAAATATTTGATGGTATAATTCTTATAATCTACTTTTCTGAATTTTGCAGGCGATCGTTTTTTGACTTGGTCGGCAATAAAATCGAGCCTCTCTTTGGCATACGACGTGCTATTGGCTTTCATTACCACCATTATGTCGTCGAGGTGTTCGGTGTATTTCGAAGGTTCATTTTCGACATAGGCCACTTCATCGGCTACCCAACTCATCATGTCGCGCTCCAAATCAATTTTCAAATAATTTTCAACCGTTTGCTTATTGCTTTCAAATTCATCCCTTATTTTCTCGTCGTTTTCTAAAACTCTTACCAAATTTTTATAAAACACCAAGCCACTTTCAAATCCAAGTGTATGGTATATGGCAGTTCGTGCCGGTAAAATAGCATGCGCCTCTATGTCGCCTTTTCCCGAAAGCATGAGTGCTTGCAAATACGAATCTAAGGAATCGTTGATACTAGTAAAGCCCTCTAAGCCAGCCGACTCATCGTCAACTTCTACTTTCAGGCCACTGTAATACATGATTTTGCTTAAATCTTTAATCATTGGATTGGGCTGATCGCTGTAGCATTGCATAAACTCGTCGAGGTAGCTGTAGTTGACGTACAATTTACACAATCCATCCTCGGCGGTTTCTTTGTATATGTTAAGGAAATTTTCGTCGCGGCCTAAATGAGGGTCGTCCACTTCCATAATCGATTGCTCGATGAGTTGATTGGTATACGATACGAGCAAATAATTTTGAACCATAGCAAAATAGAGCGTTTCGTTAGAACTCTTGTCGTATGCACTAAGAATGGTTTTGTTTTTAAATTCTTTGGTGTCAACATCTGCTCCTGTGGCTTTCAATATCTGTTCCAAGGTTTCTTCGATGAATCCAATTTTGGAACCCTTTTTTAGATTGACCAAAAACAAAAAGTCATAATCTTTGGCTTTTGTTTTATGGGCCGATATTAATAAATCGCGGCTCCCAAAAAGATTAACTAAGGTGGAATTGTTAGTGATTATTGAATCTAAATAATCGGCATTATGGCCTAATTCGGCAAAATAGTCCTGTTTTTTAAGAAATTTCCAAACATCGCTTTTCGAAAATTTTGTCCAACTCTCAATTGGAGTAGAGGTTTCAACCACATACATGGCATCCTTAGGAATGAGGTAAAAGGCGGAAATGTTTTTTTCAGGCGATAGGGTAAACCAAAAATAAAGCCCAGCCACAATTCCTCCAAGGATAAAAATCAGCCAAAGTATCCATTTTTTCATAGTGTTAAATTGAATGCGTTCAAAACTAAAACAGCAGATTGATATTTCACGCTGTTATCTTTAAAAGATTTTAACATTTCAATTTACTCCACCTTTCCCTTTAACCTTTAACCTTTAAACTTTATCCTTCTCATCCTCAACCTTTCCCTTTATCCTTTATCCTTTATCCTTTATCCTTCTCAACCTCAATCTCAACCTCAGCCTCAACCTTTAACCTTTAAACTTTATCCTTCTCAACCTCAGCCTCAACCTCAACCTCAACCTTTAACCTTTAACCTTTAACCTTTATCCTTCTTCCCTCCCCCTTACTTCCTCTCATACTGACAACATTCGTGAAGCTTAGCGTAGACTTTATCATCGGCTTTGCATGTTTCGGTATCGTATCCTGCCGAACAAATAAAAGCGTGTACTTGTTGACTGTTATGGATTAGTGAATCGTATGACACCACAATCATTTTGGTTTTTTTGTTCCAATCTCCTTTTATTCCTTCTGCGTCGAGTGCGTTTTCAATTGTTTTTTTGCACATGCCGCAATTGCCCCAAACTTTGAAGGTTTCGGTCTTTGAATTGGCTATGCTATTGCATGCAATAAACGTAATTAATACGAGGCCACTTACGATTAGTTTGGCGGAGGCTAAGCTCCTGAACTTTGATACTGTTGATTTTGTTTTCATTTTTTATAATTTGGATTGCTTAGAAATGTATAATCAGACAAAGAAAGCAAAAATTCTTTTAACTCTGCCTTTTCATCGGTCGAAAGATTTAAGCCTTTGGCCAACTCTTTCATGTTTGGGTCGAGCGTAGCCGATTTTTTGACTCCGCTATTGTAAAATTCGATAACCTCGTCCAACGATTTAAAACGGCCATCGTGCATATAGGGTCCTGTAAACTGGCTATTGCGCAGGGTTGGTGTTTTAAATTTGCCTCTATCCATGACGTTTTTAGTAACAAGTTCTAGGCCCTTATCGGCAAAAGTGGAATCTAATCCATTGTTGTGAAAAGCACGATCGGTAAATAAAAAATCGCCAACAGCCCCATGGCAATGCCAACAATCGGCTTTGCCGTAAAACAACTTCATGCCCATTTCTAACGAATTTTTAGGATTGGTAAGCGCACCTTCTATTTTTTTGGTGCTTAAATAATCTCTATCGAATTGCGAATTAGAGCTTATGATGCTGCGCTCAAACTGAGCCAAGGCTTTGGCTACAAGCGTTTTGGTGATTATTGACGTTTCGAAGGCTTTATTAAATAAAGTAGGATAATCAGGATGGGCCGAAAGTTCAAGTATGGCATTGGCCCAATCTTCATGCATTTCTACAGGATTTTCAACCGGACCTAGGGCTTGTTCCTCCAGGCTTTTGGATCGTCCATCCCAAAAAAAAGCTTTATCCCATGCTAAATTAACAATAGCCATGCTATTTCTGTTTCCCGCTATTTTATCAATTCCAAGGCTAAATTGCAAAGTATTATCGGTAAACGAAAACGCTTGATTATGGCACGAACCACAGCTTTGGGTATTATCGCCACTTAATATTGGTTCGTAGAACAGTTTACGCCCTAGGGCAACTCCTTCTAGCGTCATTTGATTGTCGGAGGGAATAATTGGTGCCGTAAAATAATCGGGATAACTCAAATGGTAAACCGTTGGGCCTATAGGCAATGGATTAGTATCGGATGGCTTGCAGTTTAGCAAGAAGACCGAACAAAAATATAATCCTATAATGGGTGTGATAATTCGTTTGATCACGCTTATTCGATTTTAAGGAGATGAATCATATCGGCCATGTTGGTGGCCAATTTGCTGGTTAAGTTGCGTTGAGCAGGGAAAGACTGCACATCGTTGTTCACAGAAATATCAAAAGTATTTGGGTTGGTAAAAAACTCGTTGACATTGCACTGCAAACTCGCTTTTTTGTCCAAATCTTTAATTGAAAAATCGACCGTATGTTTCACCTTTGTTAAAAATTCATCCGTTCCAATATGATAGCGATACGATTCGGCTTCTACAGGATTGAGGTAAAACCCTTCCAATTTTAAAAACAAATAGCCGCTTGCCCAGGTCCACAACATTCCCTTAGTTGGGCTTAAATCTCCGCTTTGATTTCCTCCATGGTTACGGGCGCTGTCTACTCCAATACTATAGGAAATAGCAGTATAATCGCCATTTGGCACATCGTCTAATCGAATACTATGGCTGCTGCTATCAAAGGCATCTATAAGTTTGTACACAGGAAACGCAAGTGTCGATCCATCCTTTTTGGTTAAAGATATATTGGATATATAATAAAGAAAATCAGAAACTTTGTACTTATTTCCAGCAGCATTTGTATAGGTATTCACTGAATTTTTAATCAGTTTCGAACCGTCAACGGTATGCGAAAAACTTAAACTCAACGATGCTAATTGGGGATTAACGATAGGATTATCGTCTTTGCAGCCATTACATGCTATAGATAACACAAGGGCAGCAAAAAACATTTTAGTAATATTTTTAGAATTCATTTTTTATGTTTTGGATATAAAAATAATACCCCCGCAAATTTGAGTTGGCGGGGGTATATTAAATGGGTTACTTGCTGCAGCAAGCTTCTTGTTCTTGGCAGCATGATGCCTCACACGATGAGGCATCGCAGGTGCAATTTCCTTCGGTGCAAGTGCAATTGGTGCAAGTACATTCGGTACCGCAGCAGCATCCTGCATTTTTCATGTTTTGATAAGCGAAAACACTTCCTGCTAAGGCTATCATGGTTAACGCTACGATTATTACTTTTTTCATTTTATTTAATTTTTTAAGTTTGTTTATTTACCTTCAATCACGGTTGAAGCTTTATTTTGTTTTACTAAATTATCCGTGAATAATTTAGGAGTCTAAAGATCTATTTTTTTTTAAAAGTATCTTCTAACACGATGTAATTTATGGGGAACAATGCCAAAAATTTTCGATTTAATCAATCGAATCCAGGCAATGTTATGTAAAACTAAGGCGATCCTATAGCCTAAATACGCAGTTTTTGATAAAAACCGGTAGGCTATGGTCCTTGAATGGAGGGCATAAAAATGCTTCGCCATCTTGTAAAGGCTCTTTTATTAAACGTTCAGAATTGTAAATTACCTGAACGGCCAACAAGGTTAAGGGATTAACGACTTGTTGTTTGGCACTAAAATGATTGGATACCGTGGACTTAAATTCTTTATTTTTACAACAAGATTTGCATTTAGTCCCGTTTTCGCAACAACATTCTGCTGAGTTTTCGTACCCAAGAGATATAGATTCGAAGGCTCCGTCACAAAAATGAATCTGTGCAGCCAATCCACTAAGTGAAAAAAGGTAGAGACTAAGAATAAATAAAATGCTGCGTTTCATTTCTTGCCACAAAATTAAAACTAAAATTTTTGATTTTTTATATTTTTGTTTAAAAAAATTACGATTTCATGAATCTAAAACAAATTTAGTTCAATATAATCTATCAACGAATGAATAACCTTAATGTGTATTTCTTGAGCTCTATCTGCATATTCACTATGGGGTGCTCTAATTTCTATATCACAAATACCTGCCATCGATCCACCATCTTTGCCAGTTAGCCCAATAACTATTATTCCTTTTTGGCGAGCCACCTCAATGGCTTTAATAACGTTGGCCGAATTTCCACTTGTACTTATTGCCAACAGAACGTCGCCCTCTTTGCCAATGGCTTCAAGGTAGCGGCTAAAAACAAATTCGTAACCATAATCATTGCCAACACAAGCCATATGGGATACATCCGACATGGCGATAGCCGCTATGGCTGGTCGATTATGGCGATACCTGCCGGTTAATTCTTCAGCAAAATGCATGGCGTCGCATAAACTGCCCCCATTGCCACAACTTAGTATTTTACCTCCACCTTTTAAGCTTTCGACCATAAGCTTACCTGCATTTTCGATGGCTTTTATGTTGGAGTCATCGTTCATGAACTTTCCTAAAATTTCGTATGCCTCGGTAAAATGAGATTTTATCATGCTGCTAAATAAATTTGATGAGTTGAATGCTGCCACTTATTGGGCTTCAAACTTACGTTTTCCTTGTTCCAAAAAAGCTGTAAATTTTTCAGGGTCGGGATCGTAACCGTTAAATACACTTAAAATAGTTTCATTGGCATCCACTATAAAATAGTAGGGTTGTCCGGCTGTTTTAAATTTTGACACCTGCAATTCGAAATTTTGTTCGCCTAAAGTTTTCAAAACGGAGCCATCGTGCTTAGTCATCCATTCATCTTTGTCTAATTCGGTGCGCTCGTCAACATACAAAGATGCTATGACAAAATCGTTGTTGAGTCTTTTTAATACCTCAGGTTTCACCCAAACATACTCTTCCATTCGCCTACAATTGGCGCAGGCATGGCCTGTAAAATCGATAAATAATGGCTTATTGGCTTTTTTGGCTGCAGCGAGGGCTTCGGTATAAACATAGTAACCACTTAAACCATGAGGCAAATGTAATATATCTGAAAAACGAGCCGCGTTTGTTTTCTTTTCAAGCCCTATTCCGCCATTTATCACTACATAATCTTGGGTGGACATAGGCGGCAGTATACCCGACAAATGCCTTAAAGGCGCTCCCCAAAGGCCTGGCACCAAATAAAAGGCAAAAGAAAACGAAAGAAATGCAAATGTAAATCGAGGAACGGATACATAAGGCAGATCGCTATCGTGCGAAAATTTTATTTTTCCTAAAAAATACATGCCCAACAGTATGGCTAAACTTATCCAAATAGCAATAAACACATCACGATCTAAAATGCGCCAATGGTAAACCACATCAGCTTGGGAAAGAAACTTTAAGGCCAAGGCAATTTCAACAATTCCCAATACTACTTTTACCGAATTAAGCCAGCCTCCTGATTTAGGTAAGCTATTGAGCCATTGTGGGAAAAACGCAAAAAGTGTGAACGGAAAGGCAAACATTAACCCAAAACCCAACATGGCAAAAAACGGGCGGATAAATTCGCCTTGGGCGGCTAAAATAGCTACCGAACCAACAATAGGCACGGTGCAGCTAAAGGATACCAATACCAAGGTAAAGGCTATAAAAAATATTCCCAAATACCCCCCTTTGTCGCCTTGCTTATCCATTTTATTGACAAATGAAGCTGGCAAAACCAATTCGAACATGCCCAAAAAAGAGGCTGCAAAAACCATAAAAATTAAAAAGAAAATTATATTTGGTAGCCAATGCGTACTTAGTTGATTTGTAAACGCCTCACCAAACAAGGCAGCCAAGGCTAAGCCCAATACCAGTGAAATGACCAAGATACTTAAGCCGTAAAACAAAGCCATTTTTTTGCCTTTGGCTTTGTCCTTTTCTTTGGTAAAAAAGGCAACCGTCATCGGAATCATAGGAAACACGCAAGGAGTTAGCAGGGCTAGCAATCCGCCCCCTATTCCTAACAAAAACAAAGCCCATAAACCCCTCTCGTTCAAATCGGTTTTTGTAGCTTTAGAAACAGATTTAGTTTTTACAGGTGGACCAATGGTGGTATTGACTGTTGGCGGTATAGGAGCAATTCCTTTGGATGAATCTACTTTTACGGGTTCGTTTTTTATGATTAACTTGGGGATATTTAATTGATTTTTGAAAGCCAAACACATAGATTCGGTGCAGGTTTGATAGTCGATGAACCCACTTAAAATTAAGTTGGCATTTAAAACCTTAATTTTCTGATGAATTTCGGCCGTGCCTTCAAAATCCTTAACTTCACAATCAAAAATATCATCTTTATAAGTTCGGTGGCCAAAAGATTTAGGGCTGCCGATAATTTTAAACGATTCGTTTTGCTTAAATTTTAGGGTATAAGGAACCGGATCGCAAACATAATCGTTGGCATACATATGCTGATGTGGAGGAACTTTACCACGTAAAATCAGGTCAATTTCTTCGCCAATTTTTGCCTCTTTGACCGAAAACCCTACCGTCCATTTAACAGGTAAAGGCGTTTTGTCGTCGCTGGGTGAGATATGAGTTTGGGAATAAGTCGTTTGAGCTACAAACAAAAATCCGGCAAGAAATGAGAGTAATCGAATCATAATGTAGTGCAAATAACGGCAAATTCCATTTATCTATTGTGCTACAATTTCCACTTTACTATACAAATTGCCCCTAATTGACCGTTACTAAATAAATGTTTGTGCAAAAATTGAAAAAGCAGAACTATTAAGCACCCTTACATTTGCATGAATACAAATCGTATGAGATTTTTTAAATTTATAATTTTCACTTTAATAAGTGTTGCCGCATTGGCCCAACCCTCAAGAATTAGCTCGGAGCAGTATATTATTAAATATAAAGATTTTGCCATTGCCGAAATGTACCGCTGCGGGGTTCCTGCCAGTATTACTTTAGCTCAGGGCATTTTAGAGTCGCAAAGTGGAAATAGCCGATTGGCCCGCGATGCCAATAATCATTTTGGAATAAAATGCAAAACCACTTGGACCGGCAAAACCATTACTGCCGACGACGATGCGGTGGGCGAATGCTTTAGAGCTTACGACACCGATTTAGAAAGTTTTAAAGATCATTCTAATTTTCTTAGAGAAAATTGGCGCTATACCGAATGCTTTACCCTCGAAAAAACAGATTATGCTGGCTGGGCCGAGGGCTTAAAAAAAGCAGGTTATGCCACCAATCCAAAGTATAACAGTTTGATTATTGGAATTATCGATCGCTATAATCTTCATCAATACGATTTGATGGCCAAGCCCGACGGCATCATTCCTGAATACAACCAAAAAAACAACAACATTCCAGTGGTGTATGCTCAAGCTGGCGAAACTATGGACCTAATTGCGAGTCGCAACGAACTCAATTCGAAACAAATATACCGCTACAATGATCTCCAAAAAGGAACCACTATTGAGCCCGGCGACATTATCTATTTAAAACCTAAACGTCGGCGAGCCTACGAATCATACCATATCGTACAAGAAGGAGAAGACCTCTATGCTATATCGCAACACTATGGTTTAAAATTAAAACAACTTTATAAAAACAATCACCTGGAAAAAGGAGAAGAAGCGGTTGAAGGAACCAAGCTTTATTTGCAAAGCAAAAGTTCAAGTAAGCCTGCTACCATTAGCAGAGCCGAGTTTGACCGAATTGAAGCCGAGAAGAAAAATTCGCCCTTGCAAGTTGATATACAAAAAAGTAAACCAAAGGATGCTATTGAACCGAATGTGATATTAAAAGATTTGCCTAAAGAGGAAATAAACACCTCCAAGGAATTTCACATTATCAAAAACGGCGATAATTTGTATCGTATTTCCGAAAAATATCACGTATTTGTAGAAGATATTCTCGATTGGAATGCCATAGACTCGCCAGAAGACATTACGGTTGGCGATAGGTTATACCTTTCGAAAGAAGCCGCTGTGAAAGCTGGTAAATACAAAACCCCTACCCCGAAAAAGGAAAATACAAAGACAAGCTCCAAATCAAAAACCTATACAGTTCTTAAAGGCGATACTGCTTATAAAATATGCAAAATTCATGGCATTAATTCCAAACAACTTTTGGCATGGAACAACCTTAAGGATATTGACAGCATTCGCGAAGGCCAAAAACTTAAAGTATCCGAATAATTAGAATTGGGAGGTTTAAGGACATTGGTCATACACCAATCCATAAAATTTGCAGGTTTTAGTCCACCTAATTCGTGAATTTGGAAATTTGAGAGTTTGAGAGTGTGGCACCTTAATCTCAAACTCAGCATTAACCTATTTTTTTTTACTTTAGCCTTTTAACCTCAGCCTTATCCTTTAACCTTTTACTCTCAAACCTCAAACCTTCAAACCTTCAAACCTTCAAACCTCAAACCTCAAATCTCAAACCTTCAAACCTTCAAACCTTCAAACCTTCAAACTTTCAAACTTTCAAACCTTCAAACCTTCAAATTTTCAAATTATTTCGCCTCAAAACCTCATCATCTCATCCCCAATCTTATAAGGCATCCAGGTAATGATAAATTGAAACATTTCGTCGCTCGTTTTCATACTTCCATTTTTATCGCTAACGGTTTTGGGAGGATGGTTAGGGTTATGCGGATTACGAGTTGTATTATCAAAAACGCCTTCGACAATAATAGTGGTACCTTTTGGCAATTTCACAGGTTTTTGGAAGGTATAAAAATATTGCCAACGAAAATCCCATCGTCTTATGTGTATTAATTTTATGGTGTCGCCATGAGGCGTTAATCCAAACGCTTTGAAAGATGTACCCAATAAGTGCATATGAGGATTTATGGTCAAAACCGAAATATCTCCGGGCACAATTCCTTTGGTTCGGCATGTAATAATTTTATGGGGTGGAATAACCAAAGGTGGCACAATTTCCGATTGCCCATTGGTGCCTAACATAAGCTCGTAGGTTGGGCGCTCGGGGGCTGTTTTGGCATAAAAAATATTAATCCTCGATTTATCAACCATTGCCTTATGGCTAGGCCCGTAATGAATATCACTTGCTACAAAAGCCCCAATTTTATTTAATTTAAATCCTCCAATACCTTCAGGATACAAAGTTGGATACACGCCGGGCAAATAATTTACAGCCGAATGTATGCGTTGCGCATCGGTTCCATCATCGTTTTTTAAGTTCAACTTGAGTACTTGTTCATCAAAATCAATAGCTTGTGCATTGGCTACTCGATTTCCATCAAAAACATTTTTCTTTTTTGAAGGTAAATAATTCAATAAATGTCCATTCATGTGATGCACGTTATTTCCTGCTCCGGGCACAAACTCCACGGCCCTTACAAAAGTATCTTTGCCTATGGAAAAAGGAATTTTTACGATTAAAAATTTATCGAGTCCATGAGCCTCAAGCTCAATGTTTTCGAGATTCAAGGTAAGATCGGGTTTGCCCAAAAGCGATCCATTTGGGAAATTAGGGGCTTTAGGCAGCGCCGAATCTGGACCTTTTTTAGCCCCATATTTTACCCATAGCTTCAACATTTGTTTTTCGGCTTTCGTAAGTATTCGTTCCCCTACAAAATGACTGTAGTTTGGGTCGGCAGGCCAAGGGGGCATAAGCCCTTTTTGGGTCATATAAACTATGGTTTTTTTCTTGCGCCAAACCGCTTTATAGCTATCCAAACTAAAAGGTGCAATCCCATCTTTGCGGTGGCAAACCACGCAATTCTTATAAAGTATGGGGGCTATATGCTGGGTAAATGTTATTTTTTCGGGAGGGATATTAAGTGTCTCCGTTTCTCTTGAATTGCAAGAAATCAGAAGGATAAGGATAAAAAAGCTATAAAATTTTGGCATCAGAAAACCCGCAAAAGTATAAAGTTATTAGCTTCTTTTAGGTTTTTATCTAATTATTTTGTTCTAAACTTTTTATAAATAGTACAATTAGGTAGTTATAGCTTACCAAATTACGCATCCATCAAAAACCTTAAATTAATATTACACTTTAGAGTAGAAAATATTTTAAAGGATTTAATCTGGAATTCTAAAAGACTTAATAATTATATTTTTGTCATAATAAGCGCAAAATATTTCATTACCAATACAATTAAAAATCGGGTTCTTTAAATATTCAACTGGCAATTTTAGAACCTTTGTCACAATTAAACCATCGTCGGTTATATGTCTGACAATTAAAAGTATATTACCATAATAATTTTCAATGTTAATAAGTACTTTTTTTTCTGAACCAATTTTAAAGAATGAGAGGTAGTTTGAATAACCTAACTTCCGAAATAATGTATCATTATAACCATAGTTTAAATAAAGTCTTTCATTGACGAACGTCATTGGGATATAATTAAACGTCCATTCATTCTTAGATAAGTAATGCTTCTTAAAAACTAAATCTTTTAAATCTCGCTTATATAATGAAAAATAATTTGTATCAAGACATGTTGAATCGTTTCCTAAAGGAACCCATGAATTCTTTTTAAAAGCAAATGAAATGTTCATTAAGTAATTACTTGATTTGTTGGCGGACTTACCAATAAAATATGGCGTTATTGTAAGCTGTGAGTCTATAAAATAGCCATACATCTCAACAGGTACAATAAATTTATTAATTCGATACTCATCTAAAAATTGAAATACCCAACTTTGCGAATTAACAGGAGTTAGAAACTTACGACTTGCGAAGTTTATGTGACCAGAAGGGGCATTAAGTGGATAGCTAAGCGTACCAAAAACGTAAACTTTCTTTTTTACAATACACAATTTATCATAACTGAAATTTTTTAAACCCATTGGCCTTATAAAACTATAGAATGAATTCACAGTTTCTAATGCAGTATTTCCAATCTTTAATGAATCATTAATATCTTCAATAAATGCATTAAAAGCATTTAAATAAGTTAGACTATCTATAATTATTCTAGTATTCTTTGTTTCGAATCGGTAAAATTCCTTGGTGGGAGAAGTAATATAATAGATAGTCGAATCAATCATTGTAAAATCAAGTATCCCATTTATTAATAATTTTTTCTCAGGTTGAATTTGCCTAGTTGAATTTTCATCAAGAATGTCTGATTTCCTTAAGTTGTAGAAGTTGATGGAGGATTTTAGGTTATTGTAAAATACTGTATTTCCTCCAATATACTTTATTACGGCCATTTCATTTGATTTTAATTTGCTGACCCGCTGAAAAAAACTTTGTAAAGGTATATTATCTATCAAAGCAACCTTCTCTGGGATTGAAAAATTTTGTCTATAATTTTCAAATTGATCCCTTTCTACACCTTCAATGAGAACAATCGAATTTTTAAGGATGGCTGTATCTTTGAAGACGGCTTGCAAAATTGATTGACATCTATAACACCCATTCAAATTAGCGTAGAATATAAAAAGAGGCTCTGCAAAGAGCCTCTTTTTATATAAGATATTGCTTAGTTCTTTTTGCTCCTCAATTTTTAAAATTTCAATTGATTGACTTTTACTTCTTTGAGACAGAAGGATAAGGAAAGCAAAAATCGAAAAAAAAGATATTCTAATATTCAAGTACAAAAGTATGAAGTCGATTTAAAATATTGCCATTTAGAAACGAATTCGAATAGAATACAGCCGTTCCTTGGTCAATTATCGAACCTCCTGCAAGGGAGAGAATCACATATCTTGGATAGGTATTGATAGCCTCCAAATCACCATTTTCAACATCGGTATTACCTCCGGCGGCAGCACAGGGAACTGTTGTAGTAAAACAAACAGTATTTAGGTTGTTAATGCAATTTATTGAAGTGGTTGTGTGGGTACCATCAGGACTCGTTGTGGTTGATGTTCCATTGTAAGTACCTGGAACATCAATAGTCTTAGAAGTTTCTTTACATACTTTTGCTGTAGGGTTTCGAATCCCAGCCAAGGTTAAAGAAGAAGAAAACATAATTGCTAATCCAATTAATATATTTATATTTTTCATGACTAAGAATAATTTGTATTAATAAGGGATTACTTTAAAAATGTAGGTTCTGTCAAGCAAATTGCCGCCGGGTACAGGCTGATTATCATAATATATAAAATCTCCTGAAACGAGCCCAAAACCAGGCATGTAAAGCAAGATAGTTGTCCCTTCAGCTTGATCACCCTCCTCAATTTGTTCAGCATTTGGCGAAGCTATATCAGGTACTGTTTTTGTGTAAGAAAAGCAACATAGTGTGCTAATTATACAAGTGTTACTGTAAGTGATACTTCCATCATAGTTTGTCGTGGCAGAACTGCTCAATGTGCCTGCAACATCAACTGTAATGATTCTTTCCCCAAAGACATGAGGTGACAATATTAAAATTGTCACGGCAAGTAATATTTTCGTGTATTTCATATATGCAATTTATAGCCTAATATCCTCACCAATGTCACGTAATAGTCATTTTGATTTTTTATAGAAATATCTCCCAAAAACCTATCAATAGTCCAAGAGTAAATAATTGCAAGGATTTTCGTATTTGGGATATAGAATGCAATAACATGGTTTTGGCCTCATGGCTATTTTTGGGTTTGGGAAAGAGTATTATTCCTCCCACTTTTATCCTTAGTGAAAGCATTTCGACTTCGATATCACCACGCAGGCCAACACCAAAATGCTGATTGCCATAATGAAACTATGTTTGTAATGCAGACGGAATCGGAATTGATTGACATAATCTAACTAGAGTATCAAAAGTTAATTTTCGCAATGGGTTTCTTCTTTTTTCACTGGCCCAATAATAAAACTTAACCTAGGCATAATTGGCCTTTCACTCAATAAAACACCCTACAGCTTCGGTCCTTTTTATGGCTATATTCATTTTTGAGTCTATACTTTTTAAAGCGTTGTGTAAATAAAACTCACGAGGCTGCTGTTTCTTTTGCCCTGGTGCAATGGCTTGATCATCAATTTTACCCGAATACAAAATTTGGCCTTTGATATCAGTTACCACGACTTGTGGAACCACCAAAACGCCAAATTTTTTAGATAGCCTATAGGTTTTATCCATTAGTATCTCGGGCCCGAACTTATTTTGAATTTTAAAGGAGTCCATTTCGTGTAAGGCATATAAATTTCCTGGAACAATGCCATAAAATTGAAACCCTTTTTGATGAAAGACACTGTAAACCTGGTTGACAGCTTGGGAATAATATTGCGAAAATGGGCAATCGGGAACCAAGAAGATGTAAACCATTGCTTTGGTATTTTTTGGTATTTCAATAGTGGTTTTATTGCCATCTCCGGTTTGAAATGGTTTTGAACACGCCAACAGCAAACATAAAACACTGGCTATCCAAATAGTCTTAAATCTCAACTTAAGGTCAAACATTTTAAATTATAATCAATCACAGCCTTTCCTTTGGTTAATACATCGCCCCCAATAATGATATCGAAAGGTTTTATTTTTAGTTTTTTATACTGATGGATTACATGTTCCAAATCAACCATACCAACCGCCAAATCTTTAAGCTCAAATTTTCCAAGTCGGTTTGAATTGAGTTTGACAAAGGTAAAATCCATTTTTACAGGCACAATGCCCAGCATTTGGTTATCGTCGTTTACGATAAGCTCTTCGAGACCAAGGGTATTAAAGGTATTGGAATTAATCACCGTTTTGCTTGCACCGGTATCAATTATGGCACGGCATTTTTTACCATTTATGGTCACCTTACAAAAAATATGAAAGCCGTCGTCGCCAATATTTTGAAGTTCAATATTAAGTTTCATTTAAAATTAAGGGCAGGTAAAGGATGTTTTAATAGGCTGCGAATTACCTAAAATCATTCGAACAAACATAGCTAAAACTGCAAAAAATAGAAGAATGCCCAAAGTGATGATTATCGCAATAAGCTTATTGTTTTTTAGAAAAATTATCATAACTATCTGGAAGTTTAAAATTAATTAAAAAAAACGAAAAAGAACTCAAACCATTGAGAACTCTAACATCTTAGATCAAATGAGCCATTTCCCCTTTGATGTCTGCTACCTGTAGATATACACCATCCTTGTTCGCAATACGCAAAAGAAGCTCACCTGAATTATGGATTTTTAAAGGAAGTTAACTGGCTGCCAAACGTATACTACTTAGCAACCCCCTTTAGGACACAGGCATGATCCGGTGCCTTAAGAGAAGTAATCTATTTGAATTACTGAAAAGTTATGTTGCAAACGTTCAGAAACCCTTTAAAAAAAATGCTTGTTTTTTAATTTTGAATATTTATTTTTACATAAAAATACTTATGAACACAGCAAACAGCAAACAGCAAACAGGTTAATTAATTCCTTTTATTTTGCCATTTTAATGTTAGTAATTGTGATTTTTTCGCCGCAATGTAAAAAGGAAAAAATTAATGGATCAAAGGATTCAATGGATAAAAAAAATGGTATAATAGACAATATAGCCTACATCACGCCTACCGATAGTTTTTTTGTTGATTTAGAGGTTGCGCAAATTTATGCAACATACATGAATGCAGCCGATACTTCTTATGATGGAGAAGAAGCAAGGGAAATAGAAAGTGATTATCCAATTTTGGATGAAGATGAAATACCCTGTATGTGGGTTTTTAATTATGAAGATGGTGGTTGGCTTATTTTAAGCGCAGATTATAGGCACGAACCTATTATGGCATACAACCATGATGGTAGTTTTCTTCCTGATACAATTCCTCCGGCTCTTGGTATGTGGATTGACGCAAGTATTGAAAGTATTAATCTTTTACGCACGGGCGAGCATGATAACACTTTCGAAGGATTAAACGCCTGGAGAACCACCCATACTGAATATAATTTAGTAACGCGTCTAACAGGCAAAAGGCCAATGCCCACGGACGGAGAAGATCCGCAGGATTCCTTGTGTATAAGAGGAATTAGACATATTAAAGGTCCATTATTGCAAACTACATGGGGGCAAAATTGCACTTATAATGATTTAACCCCATCTTGTTCTACAAATTGCGATCATGCACCAACAGGCTGTGTAGCCACTGCAATAGCTCAAGTTATGCACTATTTTAATAAACCAAGTTCCAGTTTTAATTATTCCATCATGTCCCTTAATAATGGAAATGCCGAGGTACAGAAACTAATGGAAGATATGGGGGATAATGTTAGTATGGACTATGACTGTTCGGATGGGTCAGGGGCTACTTTTGACAACTATAAGGAAGTATTAGAAAATTCATATGGATATTCAAACAGTGAAGGAAAGGACTATAATCTTACTGAACTTCTTTCAAATATAACGAATAACAAACCTGTAATTTTAAAAGGGTGCCACGCGCGGGTTCAAAAGAAATGGTGGCAATTGTTTAATCCTAAATATACTTACGATGAATGCCATGCTTGGGTCTGTGATGGTTATACAAAAACAGAGTATTGTACTTATACCACAATTAATTATTTACATATGAATTGGGGATGGCATGAAGTTGGAGGTGGAAATGATTACAATGGTATGTATCGTTTTAATAGCTGGAATATAGCAAATGGTTTTAATTTTCAATATATCAATAAAATGGTTTCTAACATAACTCCTTAAGTTTATGAAAAAGTTAATATGGTTATTAATTGTAGGTAACTTAATGGAATGTAAGGAAGAGGAAAGGAGTTGGGTTGTACCTCAGTTGGCGATGAAATTTGCGCTTTCTGATTCAACTAAATTATTTAGTCTCTACCCTAAACCTTCGATGGTATTTGGTTATGCAAAAAATTTGGTTTATTACGATAGTGATGGAATGAGGAAAGAAATGGGATATGTAAGAATTGGGGTAAACGAACAAAATTCCGACCCAAAATACTATATTTCGATTGGTAATATTGCAGAAATGAGTTCTATACAGAATATTAAAACATACTATATTATTTGGCCTAATGGTGAGAAAGACACTTTATTGGCAGATTATAAAAGAGAACATGGTAAGATTATATCTGAAAATAGTTGTGGATGCAATGATCCATTAGTTGAGCTTAAACTAAATGGTAAATCGTTCATTCGAAAGACCAATTATGATATTAATGGTATATATATTTTTGATAGGTAAGGTTAACAATTCATCTAACCAATTTCTGACTTCTTTTTAAGACAATACCTTAATATTATGAAGGCTATAATTATGCTTTTAACACTTTTTTGTTTAACTTCATGCAAAGACAAAGAAAATCATTGGTATGATAAGCAGCTTGCTTTAAAATTTGCGCTATCTGATTCTAATCAATTATATAAACTTCTAAATACTGATTCTATTAAATTTGGATAGGCAAAAAATCTTATTTATTATGATAGTGCAGGAATTTAAAGGAAATTAAACTATATTATAATTGCAAAAAATATGAAAGCCGTCGTCGCCAATATTTTGAAGTTCAATATTAAGTTTCATTTAAGATTAAGGGCAGGTAAAGGATGTTTTAATAGGCTGCGAATTACTTAAAATCATTCGAACAAACATAGCTAAAACTGCAAAAAATAGAAGAATGCCCATGGTTGTGCTTTTCGTGTTTTTAAGAAAAATAATAAAGCGATACCCTCTCTATAAAAGAAAACCCCTCTCGAATGAAAGGGGTTTTTTTATATGATTATTAAAGGCCTTTTAGCGGCGATTTCTATCTCCTCCGCCTCGTCGGTCATCGCGGCGATCTCCTCCTCTTCTATCGTCTCTATCGCGTGGTGGTCGTGGAGCAGGTTCGATATAACCTTCGGGTTTTTCGAGTAGGGCTTTATGCGATAATTTAAATTTACCGGTTTTTTTGTCCACTTCAAGCAATTTAACTTGCACTGTATCGCCTTCCTGATATACGCCTTCCATGCTATTTAGGCGAGTATAACTAATCTCTGAAATGTGCAATAAACCTTGTTTACCAGGCATAAATTCAACAAAGGCACCAAATTCTTGAATTCCTTTTACTATGCCTTCATAAATCGCTCCTTCTTCGGGATCGGTGATGATGCCAATAACAATGGCCTTGGCTTTTTCCATGCTTTCCATGTCGGTAGCCAAAATTTCTACGATTCCTTTATTTCCTACCTCTTCAATTGAAATGGTTGTGCCAGTTGTGGCTTGAATTTCCTGAATTACCTTTCCTCCACTTCCTATTACTGCCCCAATTTTATCTTTTTCAATTTCGATGCGCTCAATTCGAGGAGTATGTGGTTTCAACTCTTCTCTTGGTGCGGCAAGGGTTTCGTTCATTTTAGCTAATATATGAAGGCGTCCGCGACGAGATTGCTCCAACGCTTCGGCTAACAATTCATACGACAAGCCTTCAACTTTAATATCCATTTGGCAGGCTACAATGCCTTCTTTCGTCCCAACAATCTTAAAATCCATATCGCCTAAATGGTCTTCATCGCCTAAAATATCGGATAAAATTGCATATCGGCCAGTTTTTGGGTCCGAAATCATTCCCATTGCAATACCCGATACGGCTTCTTTCATTTTAATACCAGCATCCATTAAAGCTAATGAACCTGCGCAAACGGTAGCCATACTGCTGCTTCCATTTGATTCAAGAATATCGGATACTATTCGGATGGTATAATCCACTTGATCGGGCAGCATTTTCTTTAAACTACGCGCCGCCAAATTTCCATGCCCTATTTCGCGTCGTGCTGGAGCGCGGTTAGGTTTAATTTCGCCGGTGCTAAAACCAGGGAAATTGTAATGCAACATAAATCCACTTTTGCCATACACCATTGGGCTATCGAGCAATTGTTGATCTAATTTTCCCCCTAAAGTTACGGAGGTTAACGATTGGGTTTCGCCTCGCGTAAATACAGATGAACCGTGCGCACAAGGCAAATAATCTACTTCGCTCCAAATCGGACGAATTTCGTCCAACTTCCGTCCGTCTAATCGGCTTCGGGTGTCGAGCATCATATTTCGAACCGCTTCTTTTTTGGCTTTGCCAAAATAGCGCTTTATTAATTTTTTGGTTGAATCTTCAAGACCCTCTTGCGCTAAAATATAGTTATCTAAAATAGCCTTGAAACTTGCCGAACGTTCGTCTTTATTGCTAGGAATAGCCGCTACATCGTAGATGCTTTGATATACATCGTCTCTTACTTTTTTCTTTAAATCTTCGTCGTTCACTTCATGACAATATTCGCGGGCAGGTTTTCGTCCACCAAGCAATTGGCAGAACTCCAACTGAAACGCACATTGTTTTTTGATAAAATCGTGAGCCAATTTTAAAGCTTCAACCATATCGGCTTCCGAAGCGTTATTCATCTCGCCTTCTACCATGTTCAACTCGTCGGCTGTGCCCGATACTATTAAATCTAAATCGCTATTGGCCAATTGATCTTTGTAAGGATTAATTACAAATTTTCCGTCAATTCGTGCCACTCTTACTTCCGAAATAGGACCAGCAAACGGAATATCGGTAATACAAATGGCCGAAGAAGCCGCAAGTCCAACAAGCGCATCGGGTAAAATATTTTCGTCGCTCGATATAAGAAATAAATTTACTTGTGTGTCCGAATGATAATCGTCGGGAAACAAGGGACGAATAGCTCGGTCAACAATTCGGCATATCAATACTTCATAATCCGAAAGGCGGCTTTCGCGTCGTAAAAAGCTTCCTGGAATTCGGCCTACTGCCGCAAATTTTTCTTGATAATCAACCGAAAGCGGAAGAAAATCTAAATCTTCTTTGGCCTCATAGTTCGATACCACTGTGGCCAAAATCATAGTTTTGCCCATTGTTAGCACCACGGATCCATGTGCTTGTTTCGCCAGTTTCCCAGTTTCGAGGGTAAGTGTGCGTCCGTCGCCAAAATCAAATGTTTTGGTAAAAGCTGTATAGTTCATCTTAATTGTTTTTTAATAGTAAAAAAATCGTTTCCGAGCGGGGCTTTTTTACCGAGAAGAGAGAACCGAATAAATTCGGTTTCTTAATAAATTA
>CAMDXE010000022.1 GCA_945878925.1 Chitinophaga pinensis | reverse complement strand
TGCGAGATGCTTATGTTGGGCAATTTATTGCCGTCGGTTCAAAGTAAAGTTATCGAAAGGCTAAAAACGAGGCCTAAGTTTATAGCAATGGATACCATGAATTTTTGGATGGATATTGCTATGGATGATCTTAGAAAAACCATGGAAATGGTTGATTTGTTAATTATTAACGACGAAGAGGCCCGTCAACTTAGCGGCGAATACAGTTTGCTGAAAGCCAGTAGAATCATACGCAATATGGGGCCCAAATATTTAATTATTAAAAAAGGCGAACACGGCGCATTATTGTTCCATAAAAACGATCTTTTTTACTGTCCCGCATTACCTTTAGAAGATGTTTTTGATCCAACAGGTGCAGGCGATACTTTTGCCGGGGGATTTATGGGCTACTTGGCTAAAAGTGGCGAAGTATCGTTTACTAATATGAAAAAAGCAGTAGTTTATGGCAGTGCTATGGCTTCGTTTTGTGTGGAGAAATTTGGAACCGAGCGATTGCTCGAATTGAGCGAGAGCGAAATTGATGCGCGTGTAAGTCAATTTTTAACCCTTGCGGATATGGGGTTTTGAATTCAATATCGAAAAAATAACTTTTAAGCAAAACACTGACAAAAAATTGACACATTGTAGGAATATAAAGGCAACTGTTTGATTGGAAACGGTGTCTTTTAAAAGTCTAGAATGCTCGAAAAAAAACTAAGCCCATTATTAACTCTGTGTTTAATTGTATTAAGTTGTTTAATTACCTATGGTTTTGATGCCTTCT
Source organism: Chitinophaga pinensis (assembly GCA_945878925.1). Lineage (GTDB taxonomy): Bacteria > Bacteroidota > Bacteroidia > NS11-12g > UBA9320 > JABWCE01. The sequence continues at coordinate 22,933 of CAMDXE010000022.1, read as the reverse complement.
TTAGCCAGCAAATTTCTAAAAAAACAAAAAAGTCCATTTCATTAATCGAAAGCACGTCCAATCATTATAAATCAGGTAGGCTTGAGGGATATAGGCTAATTAAACCTCTGATTTATACCCAAAAAATGGAGGAGTCAATCTTGTATTCCGACATAAAAAACGAATTAAATACTTACATAGAAAAATTAAAGGGGGCGCAAAAGTTAATTTCGGCCTCCGTTTATTTGCGCGATTTCGAACAAGGCGATTGGATGTCAATCAATGATGCCGAAACCTATTATCCCGGGTCTTTAATAAAAGTACCAGGAATGATAACCTATCTAAAAATGGCTGAGAAAAATCCGAGTTTATTAAATAAAAAACTTACCTTCAATCCTACACAAGAAAACATACCAAATCAAACGTTTAATTCGAATAGAATTAAACAAGGCCAATCGTATTCTATCAAGGAGCTATTGAAATAAATGGTTTCATACTCGGATAATAATGCAACCTATCTGCTCAACAGCAATGCCGATATGAAGGTGTTTAATCAACTCTTTACCGATTTAAATATTCCACACTTTACCAGAAAAAACGGAACCATTAGTGCGCGCAATTTTTCAAGTTTTTTGAATATTTTGTTCGATGCCAGCTATTTAAGCAACGACCATTCTGAATTTGCCGTTGAGCTTTTAGAAGCCTGCGATTTTAAACTTGGAATGGTAAAAGGCTTGCCAAATTCAACGATTGTAGCCCACAAATTTGGTGAAATGGGCGATTCTACAACACGGCAATTGCATGAGTCTGGGCTTATTTACATTCACAATACGCCCTATTTACTAACGATAATGACCAAAGGATACGATGTCAATAAATTGCCAGATATTATTGGCAACATGTCGCGCATGGTGTATCAAAACTTTATCAATAAAGCCGCACAATAGGCATAAAGCCTAAAGTATTTTGGCAAATTCTTTCAAATATACCGGCTCAAAATAGGCCACATTTTCGAAAACATTATTTTTAAACTTCTGATAAGCCAACCATCCTAAATGCTTAGCCGAAAAGTTAACTTCAGGCACTATCACCAAAGGACCATTGGCCATGGATGATTTAACTTTTAAAGAACCATTGCCTGCCATAAATGTGGGTTGAGTAAGATCGGCATAGAATTCTTCATCTAAAATTAAAGGCACAGTTTTATTAATTTTTGTCAATTGCGTATCAAAACTAGCCGTGTAAACTTCCATACGGCGTGCGTCAATCATGGGCATCAGCACACTATTTTCGGGTAGTGGCTTGCTTTGACATTGGAGGATAGCCCATGCCAAAGCCTGTAAAGTATCGATTGCAATTAAAGGAATGTTTTTTGCGTAGCAAAGACCCTTTGCCAACGATACGCCAATTCTTAATCCAGTATAACTTCCTGGGCCTTCACTAATAGCTATGGCATCTAAGGTTTCAAAATTGAGCTTATTGGATTCGATAAGTTCCTTTATAAAAACAGCCAACTTTTTGCCATGAATATTGGGTTCGTCCGATTCAATACAATCCAATAATAATCCATCCTGGTGTAAGGCAACAGAGCAGATGGGTCCGCTCGATTCTATAGCAAGAATTATGGCCAAGTATAATTAATTTTGTAAATGCAAAGGTAAATGAAATAGCAAATGAAAGATATTAGTACCGTGGAGGATATCGAAAAATTAGTAGATAAATTTTATGATAAGCTGATGAAGGATGCAGCGACAAGAGAAAAATTTGAACATTTAGATTTAAAAGTTCATTTGCCTAAAATTGTTGATTTCTGGGCATTTATTTTATTAGACAAAGCAGGCTATGTATCCAATGTTTTTGAAAAGCACAAACATCTAAACCTAGAACCCATTCATTTTGAGCATTGGCTTTCGTTGTGGAATCAAACTGTGGGCGAATTATTTGAAGGCCAAAAGGCAGATTTAGCCAATCAAAGAGCCGCCTTATTGGCTTTTACGTTTCAATCAAAAACGAAAGAAAATTAAGAACGCTAAGCAAATGTTGATTTACTTATTCGTCAAAAAATTCAATTAACGAAGCCATATAGGAATGGTTCCATCCCTCAACAATGGCATCGTAATCGTCGTCGGGAATATTTGTATGCTTTAGCTCCAGCGAGGTTGAGCCTTTGTCTAAATGCAATTTGATGGTAACAATCGAATCGTTAGATTCATCGCCAAAATACCATTGTTGAACAATTTTTTTTCCATCTTCAAATTCAAGATTTTTTCCTACAATACTTCCATCCCACAACGAAAACTCCGAACCCGTTTCGGTACTCATTTCCGCCTTCTCGCCAGTCATAAGCTGCAAACTTACAGGATTGGTTAATGCCAAATAGACTTCATCGGGGGTAGCATCAATCGAATAGTATTTTTTAAAATCTTTCATCCCTACAAATGTAGAACAATAGACGTATGAAGCTGAATTGAAAATCAGATTAATTGTGATACTGCATATCGGGAATATTTAGCTAAGGATTATCGGATTAGCTTTATTAGGGCTATAATAATATTTTTGTGAGGCCCCAAAGCGCAAATTGTAATTATTTTGAGAAGCCTATCAACCCTTTTTCATAAAAATTCGCTAAACATAAAATGGATACTTTTATTTTTTGTAATCGTTTACCATGGCTTTCTGTTTTATTCATTAAAACACCAACCCGTTAATTTAAGAGATTCGGTAGAATATTTGAATAGTGCTTCTAGCTTTGAAGACGAAGCTAATTTTTATGCAGGGCCACCGTCAGCCGATCGCGATTATAGGCTTTACAGCAAACGAACCCCGCTCTACCCATTGGTTCTACACAGCTTAAATAAACTCCATCTGCATAGAAATTATATTTATTTACTACAACTATTTTTAGGTTTAAGCTCAATTCTTTTGACCTTTATTTTTATTTCTCATTTCGTTAAAAAAACATTTTTCCCTTATTTATTTTTAAGTATTTTTTTAATATTTACACCTTCTCAATTCATATACAGCCAGTTTATTATGGCCGATTTATGGCTTCAATTCTTTGTAATGCTTGTGTTGTTTTCATACTTGCAGTTTCACAAAACCCAGCGTATCGCATGGCTAATAGGTATTGTCATTTGGTCGACCTTAGCTGCACTCACCAAACCGGTATTTTTACTAGCGTCGTTTGGATGTAGCTTGGTTTTCGTTTGGCATATTATTAAAAATAAACGAAAGCAGTGGGTTGTTTTGGTTGCGCTCGTTCCTTTTTTAAGCTGGGGGCTTATTTGTAATCAAAATAATAAATGGACGGGTGTATTTCATTACAGCTCGATTGGGTATATAAATTTGTTACATTATAATACCAATTTATATTTACAGTCGGCAATAGGCCCAAGCGAAGCCTCAAAAAAATTAGAGCCACTAATGCTTGTGCCGCATTCGAAAATCGAATTTAAGAAGCAGTATAATCAAACAAATGAAGTGTGTAAGCAGGTTATAGTCTCCAATTTTTTTGGCTACACTTTATTTCATCTAAAAGGGATGGCGTATTTTTTTCTCGATCCCGGAAGGTTCGATTTGTATCAATTTTTTAGAGTGATAGACACCAATACAGAAGGATTTTTAAATCAAAAACCGGGTTTCGGCCAAATTCAAGCTCATTTTAAAAGGCACCCAAAGCTTTGGGTTTATCTGGGGTTGATATTTTGTTTTAACCTTTTAAAAACCATTGGATTTTTAGGATTTATTTTAATTCACCGAAAAAATAAGGTTATTATTTTAGCTGCTATGCTTGTGTTTTATATTGCGTTTTTAACTGGCCCCTTGGGCGCTAGCCGTTTTGCCTTGCCGGTAGCATTAATTGCAATGTGCGCTGCAGCTATATTTTATGCCAACCTATGCGTTAAATTTTTGCAAAGGCAAAGTGAGTTGAAATCAAAAAAAATTACCAATTTATAGCCGCATATCCATATTCTTCAGCAATTTCCTTATGTGTTTTGTAAAGTAAATTAACGTCCATTTCTATTTTGGTATTGGGTTTATCATTGGTTTTAGGTTGTTTGTTTATAAGTAGGGCTATGTCCATGCCTTTAATTATCCTACCAAAAACAGTATAGTTATTATCTAAAAAATGCGATCCACCGGTTTGCGTAACAATATAAAACTGCGAACCATTCGATTTCTTTTCAGGATTATTATCACGCGCGGTGCCTACTGCGCCAAAGTCATGTTTATAAAGCGAGGTGTCAATTTCGGCATCAATTTGGTAGCCAGGCCCGCCAGTTCCGTCGTTGCCTGGAATATTGTCTTTAGTTAAAGGGTCGCCTCCTTGAATTACAAAATTAGAAACGCAACGGTGAAATAGAGTGCTATCGTAAAACTGTTTTTGGGCCAATGCAATAAAGTTAGTTCTGTGTTTTATGGTTTTTTTATTAAGCCACATAAACATAGATCCAAAAGAAGTTTTGATTTCGATAATTTCTTCCTTTATTTCTTCCTTTGGTTTAACTTCTGGAACGTTTTTGTGGCATGAAACCAACAATAAAGATGAGCAAAGTAAAATACAATAGATAGTTTTCATGAGCTTATAGGTAGCGAATATAGGAGAAACAAATGTAAAGCGCTTGACAATAAAAAAAGGCCTGTTTCATTTCGAAAACAGGACTTCTTTGTTAATGGCTATGAAGGTTATTTGCTAGGTGCTGCCGCGTCGGTAGCTTTCTTTTTGCAACATGAGGTTCCTTCTTTGCTACAAGATTTTGTTTTGGCTGCAGCAGCCTCACTTTTGCAGCACGATTTTTTCTTTTTCCTTTTACATTCTTTTTTTGGATGATTACAGTTTTCAGTGGTGTTTACACTGATTTTAATTGCTGCAACGACATCTGATGCCACAAAAGATCCAATGACTAAAGCTAATACTACAATTATTTTTTTCATAATTTTTAATTTTTAATATTCAAATATAAATCAACTACTTTAATTGTGCAATACAGGTTTGTCCGCCAATGGTTTTTTCTCCAATTTTTACGGTTAGTTTGGCATCAAGCGGAATAAAGACATCCACGCGCGATCCAAATTTGATAAATCCCATTTCTTTGGCTTGGTTTACGGTATCGCCTTCTTTTACATACCAACAAATTCTTCGGGCCAAAGCCCCTGCAATTTGTCGAAACAAGATTTGTTCGCCCCCTTTGGTTTGTAAAACCGTAGTGGTGCGTTCGTTTAATTCGCTTGACTTTGGGTGCCAAGCCACTAAATATTTGCCTTTATGGTATTTAAAATATTTGACTACACCTCCCACAGGGTTTCGATTAACATGCACATTAAAAGGCGACATAAAAATTGAAATCTGCATACATTCGGTATGTAAATATTCGTTTTCAAAAACTTTTTCTACCACTACAACCTTGCCATCGGCAGGGGCAATGATTGAATTGGCTTCCAGATTTAGTTTGCGGCTGGGATTTCTAAAAAATTGGAGTATGATTATAAAAACAGCCAGCGAAAGAAGGACTAGCGTATTTTTAATAAGTGAATACGAAATAAATTTATCGCTGAGGTAATTGATCCCTATAAGGACAATAGAAGCAATAAATATGGTGGCAAATCCTTCGCGATGCAATAACATTAGAATACGCCCCTTAATTTTTGTGTACTTGCAACCTTATCAATGGCCACAATATAAGCTGCTGTTCGCATGCTTACATCGTATTTTTGAGACGCTAAATAAACAGTGTCGAAGGCTTGTTTCATTACACGATCGGCTCGCCGATTGACTCTTTCCTCGGTCCAATAATAGCCTAGTCGGTTTTGCACCCATTCGAAATAGGAAACGCTAACGCCTCCAGCATTGGCTAAAATGTCTGGAATTATATTTATTTTATTGGTATGCAATATTTTATCGGCATTACTAGCGATAGGACCATTGGCGCCTTCCACAATAAGTTTTGCTTTAATGGCATGCGCATTATCGTCCGTTATTTGATCTTCCATAGCGGCCGGAACCAGTACGTCAACATCCAAGGTTAGCAATTCGTCGTTTGTAATTCTATCGGCATTAAATCCTTCTAAAGTGCCGTTGTTTTTTAAAACATAGGCAATGGCTTCTTCTATATCAATACCATCTTTTTTGTAATATCCTCCAGTAACGTCCGAAATGGCAACAATCTTTAAACCCTGCATGGCCAACAATTTAGCCGATATGGAGCCCACGTTTCCAAAACCCTGAACGGCACACGTGCAATTTTGAGGATCCATCTTAAGTTTGGCCATTGCGCTGCGCGCTGTTACCATAACGCCTCTTCCCGTTGCTTCTACTCGCCCTAATGAGCCTCCCAAAACCAATGGTTTTCCGGTTACTACCGCAGGACTCGAAATGCCTTTAATTTTTGAATATTCATCCATAATCCAAGCCATCGTTTGTTGGTTGGTGCCCATGTCGGGTGCCGGAATGTCACGATCGGGGCCAAAAACATCTTGCATAGCCGCAGTATAAGATCGCGTAAGCCTTTCCAATTCTCCATCACTCATGTTCCTTGGATCGCATTTTATGCCCCCTTTGGCTCCTCCATAAGGAATTCCTACAACGGCACATTTCCAAGTCATCCATGCCGCAAGTGCTTTTACCTCGTCCAAGGTTACGTTCATCGAATAACGAATGCCACCCTTACTTGGGCCCATGCTGGCCGAATGAACAACTCGTATGCCTTCAAAAACTTTTAATTTGCCGTTATCTAATATGACAGGTAAACTTACTATCACCACTTTTTGTGGGTTGATGAGCATATCGTAAGTCATTTGATCTATGCCAAGAATTTTGGCGGCATTCGAAAACCTTTCTTTCATCGAATCCAATGGATTCAAGTGTTCTGGTTGTATTTGAGTCATAGGTATTTACTTAAATTATGCCTTATAAAAGAGGCGCAAAGCTAAATTAATTTTATGTTATCACCATATAAAAAGAAGGGTTTGTTTGCTTATCAAATAAGCTGACAATAGAAATACACAAGCCAAGCGCTTATTAATACGGCATCCATCCGGTCTAATATACCGCCATGACCCGGAATTAATGTACCCGAGTCTTTTATACCTAGGCTGCGCTTGAGCATAGACTCAATTAAATCGCCTAGGGTAGCCCCAACACATACTACAATGCCCAAGATGCAATATTCTATTAATGTAAATTGATGCTGCCAATAAAAAATAGCTACCGAGGTTAAAACACAAAAAAACAATCCCCCTAAAAACCCTTCTACCGTTTTGGCTGGCGAAATGCGACTTAATAAAGGATGTTTTCCAAGCCATTTTCCTGTCAAATACGCAAACGTATCGTTGGCCCATATTAAGATAAAAACAGAAAGAACAAGCAACCCATTGTAGGCGATTTCCCCATTCACGTATAGGAATTTCTGATAACCTAATCCATATAGCAATCCAATAGAAACGGGAATATATATCAAACCGGTAAGTTGTCGGCCTATGCTATCAAATGGCAATTTTTGGTGTCGGAAAAGAGGCGAGACAAATAAAGAAATAGTAAGCAACAGCCCTGCGCCATAGTAAAGGCGTGAGATATACATAAATTGCCAAAGGCCTAAGAGCCCAAATAAATATAAACCGCATAGTATAAAAAAGCCTTTTTGAACTGCTGACAATTCATCTAACATAAGGGTTTTATACTCCCATAGGCACAAAAAACACAGGAGGAAAAATAAACAAAATGCCGACCAATGGCCAAAAAGTAAACTAACGGAAACAAGGGCCACATAAATGCTTCCCGAAATGGCTCTTTGGTTAAAATTATTCATTTATTAGAGGAGTTTTACGTTTTGCAAATTTAGTAATCCAAGCAATAAAAGTTACAGTAAGCAGAAAACTAATAATGGTTAAATAATAGGGGACCTGTTGGTGATTATCGGTCATGAAATTTTTAATGCCTTTTTGGTAATAAAAACTGCCCAAAACGGCTATCGAATTATTTAAAAAATGAAAGAGGATAGAGGCCCATAAACTTTGTGTCCAATTGATAAACAACCCTAATAAAAATGCAAGTGCCATCATAGGTATAAACTTATAAAATTGCATGTGAAATAAGGTAAAGATTATGGCCACAATGATTACCGATTTAATAAACTTACCTGTATAGTCATAAAAAATATTAAGCAATACCCCACGGCAAAATAGCTCTTCACCAAGTGCAGGAATCAGTGCCATCACAAAAATATTGGCTATTAAATGCTTAAAATTAGGCATGGTGAGCATGACCGTATAAATTTTCTCGTTTTTTAGTTCAGCGGCTTTAAGGGCGTTTTCGAATCTGCTCATAAATTCGGGGAAGACAAATTGGCTGTTAATGTCGAGAAGCCATGATAAAAAAGGCATGGATATAATTAATAAAACAGGCACAAGAAACAGATATATACCCTTTGGAATATTATTTAAACCCAGGTATTCCAAAGGCTTGCATTTGAAAATAAGCGCCAGCATAAAGGACGAAAAAATAAACGCACCTATAGATACCATGCCTTGAAATAGCCTCAAGGCGTTAATTTCATTGGGATTTGGATTGGCAAAATTTACCGATGATAAAAAGTTGCTTATGCTTACCTGATAAAAATATCGACATGTGTATTCGGCAAGAATTGAAAAAATAAATAAATTGACCAACAACATCCCTAGGGCCATTAATAGGCGGGAAATCAATTTAAGTAAATTAGTATTTTTCATGAATCCAAAACTTTGGTAGACCGTTTTTTTTAAAAGATGAGTTAGTAAATGCCTGAAAACAAATTAATCGACTATTTCCTTCTTTAATTCGACCCATTGCTTGGGCGTCAATATTTTATTTTTTTTGATAGTTTTGCCCTTTATATAGGCTATAATATTTTCGGCTCTTTCTCTTGATTCGGGATGAGTGCTTATCCAAAAGGCTTGTTCTGGCAAATCATCTTCGTTTTCCGATAATTTAAATAAAAAATTAGCGAAGGGTTCGGGATCAATATTCGATTTTAGCAAATACTCAACCGATGCCAGATCGGCTTCGCGTTCCAAATCTCTATCGTATGCGGTGGACGAAAGCACTTTAGCGGCCTCTTTTATGGCTTCGCCACTTCCTCCGCTCGACATCGATATTAAGACGGATAACCCTATTTCTTTCACCAATTTTTTCATCACATGATTTTTTTCCATGTGGGCTATCTCATGTCCAAGTACGCCTAGCAATTCGGCTTCGTTGTCGCAGGCTTTAATGAGGCCTGTGTAAATTACCAAATAATTATTGGGCAAGGTAAATGCGTTAACCTCATCCTTATTTAAAATATGAATTTTAATGTTTGTTTTGTCAATGGCATTGTCGTCACAAAGCGTTTCAACCAACGAGTCGATGGCCGCCGTTATTGAATGATCCTTAATTTCTTGTTCGGTTTCGCTGTATAATTTCCAAAATGTTTTTCCTAGATTTTCATCGAGCGATTTGGTAGCCTTTTCAATTTTTAATACCGACAACCAATTTACTTGCCTTAACAAAAATAGAGTTCCAAAAAACACAGTGGCTAAAAGCGCGAATTGAATTAAGAGACGTTTCATATTAAGGTTTGCAAATTAAATTGGTTAATGGGCCATAAAACCACCATTGAACATGGTGTCCATTTCGTGTTTTTACAGCTGTGTAAATGGTAGCTACAAATTCAAATACATTAACCAATATAATTGTAAAAATATAGGCTATATAGTTCGAACTAATTTTATCATCCCCAAATAAAATAGAGATGGTCCACCAAAATCCAAAGCTATTCATTATTAAAAGTGGAAATTGAGATACCAGTGCCTGTGTACAATGCCAACGCACAAAATAAGTAGCTTTGCGATTGCTTAAATAAAAGATTAAGGTGGCCAATAAATTAACAATGGGCAATGGCAAACCCGCAATAATGGCAATAAGCGACATCAGATAACTGTTCGATGCTTTTTCGGCCTCGTGTTCGCCTGGTTCGTATGAGAATTTATTTTTCAAGGTCATATATGTTTGCAAATAGTCCAAATCCAATTGGCCGATACAAGGAAAATCGAAACCAAAGTTACCCATTTTATTCGAAGCGTGTTTTCTAATTTTAAATAAAAATTATAGAACGTCGATCGTTTATAAACTAAATCTGTAATCAACCATAAAGGCGCAACAATAAGAATGATAACTAAAAGAGCCCCTATTGGATTAACAAACAGAGAATTTAAAAAATTTCCATCCAACACACTTAGCACCGAACGAGTGGATCCACACGACGGGCAAGGTATTCCGGTAATGTGTTTAAACAGACAAATATTCGAAATGCCTTTTAAAATATAAACTTGGGTATAATTTATATAAACCCAAATATAGCCTAAAAGGCATGACAGAATAATATAAGTATAAAGTGTTTTTTTTCGAATAGGCATTAATATAAAACTTGCTGAAGCTTGGTCATGTTCTTTTCGCGCGTGGCATCCATAATCATAAACCAATCAATAATTGACCAAATACCCAATCCTCCACAGGTTAAAAGTTTACCTACGCCGAGCCCGGTATCGCCAATCATAAAACGATCAATGCCTAAACTGCCGCCTAATAAAGATATGATCAAACTTGTCGTAGGGTCTTTAAATTGAATAGTTTGAATCAAACTCCATTTAGAATCGTCCATTGAAATTAAGCGATCTCTAATTTGAGCTACGTGATGACTTTCGAAAAATTTCCCATTGGACATAATAAACATGTCTACTTTCTGTGATTCCATTTTTTTTAAATATTAGAATTCAATAATATGAATTTAATTTTAGAATACATTAGGGGTTTACTAACTTTTTTTGCAAAAACGCCAATCACAATCCAATAACAAATTACCGCTCCCCAATGATTAAATTTGCGCTTCGAAATCAGATGGTAAAAATTGGTAACATAGCTTTAGGAGAATTTCCTTTATTGCTAGCGCCTATGGAAGATGTAAGCGATCCTCCATTTAGAGCGGTATGCAAGGCCAATGGCGCCGATTTGATGTATACCGAGTTTATTTCTTCTGAAGGGCTAATTCGCGATGCGGCTAAAAGCCGCAAAAAACTGGACATTTTTGAATACGAAAGGCCCATAGGGGTGCAGCTTTTTGGCAGCGATATCGAAAGCATGCGAGAAGCAACCCGGATAGCTACAATGGTAGCTCCCGATTTAATTGATATAAATTATGGATGCCCAGTTAAGGCAGTTGCATGCAAAGGCGCCGGAGCAGCCTTATTGCAAGATATTCCAAAAATGGTGGCCATGACCAAAGCCGTTATCGACAGCACTCATTTGCCGGTTACCGTAAAAACGCGTTTAGGTTGGGACGAGTCGACCAAGAACATCGAAGAAGTGGCCGAAAGGCTTCAGGATATTGGGATTAAGGCGCTTAGCATCCACGGGCGAACAAGGGTTCAACTTTATAAAGGCGATGCCGACTGGACGCTAATAGGCAAAGTAAAAAATAATCAAAGAATTAACATACCAATTTTTGGCAATGGCGACATGGATAGTCCCCAAAAAGCTTGGGAGCTAAAAAATAGATATGGCATTGATGGCGTAATGATAGGAAGGGCGGCTATTGGAAACCCATGGATATTTAGAGAAGTTAAGCATTATATAAAACACCAACGATTTATGGAAGAGCCTACCGTTTCTGAACGCGTAGCGGCTTGCAAACAACATCTTTTGGAAGCCGTTCGATGGAAAAATCCTAAAGTTGGTTTGTTGGAAATGCGACGTCATTATTCAAATTATTTTAAAGGCTTTCCTCATTTTAAAGACACACGAATGAAATTAGTTTTATCGGAAGACTTGCAGGAAATACTTCAAATATTGGATAATATTGAACAAGGGATATTTGAAATGGAGATGGTATAATTTGAAAATTTGGAGATTTTAAAATTTAAAAATGAGGGCGTTTGTCATTCCGACGAAGGAGGAATCTATTTTAATTTAACATTAAGATGCCTCTTGCCTCGGCATGACAACAATATAATATTTAACACAATTTGAAAGAAATAAACCAATATATGCGCCTTAGTGGCCTCGAGCCATTGGTTGTTACCCCACAAACTAATTTTATGAATATTGGAGAGCGCACCAATATTACGGGTTCAAAGCAATTTTCACGTCTTATTTTAAATGAAAAATATGATGAAGCGGTTGCTGTTGCAAGGCAGCAAGTAGAAAATGGCGCTCAAGTGATTGATGTAAATATGGACGAAGGGATGTTGGATGGGGTAGCAGCTATGACAAAATTTCTTAATCTAATAGCCGCAGAGCCCGATATTAGCAGAGTTCCTGTAATGGTCGATTCGTCTAAATGGGAAATTATCGAGGCAGGATTACAATGTTTGCAAGGCAAGGGCATTGTCAATTCCATAAGTTTAAAAAACGGAGAGGAAGAGTTTATAAGGCAAGCCAAATTAATCAAACGCTACGGTGCAGCCACTGTTGTAATGGCATTTGACGAACAAGGACAGGCCGATAGCTATGAAAGAAGAATAGAAATTTGCCAAAGATCGTATCTAATTTTAACCCAAAAGGTTCATTTTGCGGCAACCGATATTATTTTCGACCCCAATATATTAACCGTAGCCACCGGTATGGATGAGCATAATAACTATGCTGTCGATTTTATTAAAGCTACACGTTGGATTAAACAAAATCTGCCTTATGCCAAGGTTAGTGGTGGCGTTAGTAACATTTCATTTTCATTTAGGGGCAACGACACTGTGAGAGAGGCCATGCATTCGGCATTTTTATACCATGCCATACAAGCCGGAATGGATATGGGCATTGTAAATGCCGGAATGATAGAGGTGTATGATGAAATTCCAGCCGAATTGCTCAATAGGGTAGAGGATGTTCTGTTGAACCGAAAATCGAATGCTACCGAAAGGCTCATTGAGTTTGCCGAAACCGTAAAAGCCAAAGATAAAAAAGTGGAGGAGGAGCATGCATGGCGATCGACTACAGTAGAAGAGCGATTAAAACATGCTTTAATAAAAGGAATAACCGAATTTATTGATGACGATACCGAGGAGGCAAGAATAAAACTTGGCAAACCGCTTTTGGTTATAGAGGGGCCATTGATGGATGGCATGAATGTGGTGGGAGATTTGTTTGGGTCGGGCAAAATGTTTTTGCCACAGGTTGTAAAAAGCGCACGCGTGATGAAAAAATCGGTGGCATATTTGGAGCCATTCTTAATCGAAGAAAAAGAGAGGTTAATAGCCTTGGGGGGCGAAAGAAAGGAAGATCGAGGTGCAGGCAGAGTGTTAATGGCTACCGTTAAAGGCGATGTTCATGATATTGGAAAAAATATTGTGGGCGTAGTATTGGCCTGCAATAATTACGAAATAATTGATTTAGGAGTGATGGTAAGTTGCGAAACAATTTTACAAAAAGCTCGAGAAATTAATGCCGATATAATAGGGTTAAGCGGCCTTATAACCCCTAGTCTTGATGAAATGGTGCATGTGGCCAAGGAAATGAAACGACAAGGTTTCGATATTCCATTATTGATAGGAGGGGCCACCACTTCTCGAATTCACGCCGCCGTAAAAATTGCCCCCGAATATGATGGCCCTATGGTACATGTGCTTGACGCAAGTAGATCGGTGCCTGTGGCAGGAAAATTATTAAGCCCAGATACCAAACACGAGTTTTCATTAAAAACCAAACAAGAGTATAAAATTTTAGCCGAAAATCATGCGAGTCGCCAATTGGATAAACAGATACTAAGCATTGATCAAGCAAGGAATAACCCATTTGTTGACAAAAAAAATGAACCATTTGCCCCAACGTTTTTGGGTATTAAAACACTCAAAGATTTTGATCTTTCAGTTTTACGTGAATTTATCGACTGGACCCCATTTTTTCAAACCTGGGAGTTGGCTGGCAAATATCCAGCTATTTTAAACGACAAAGTGGTTGGCAAAGAGGCTACTCAGCTATTCAGCGATGTAAATGCGTTGATTGATCAACTCATTAAAGGCCGTAAATTTACGGCGAATGGTATTTTTGGAATTTTTCCGGCCGAAAGTCGTGGCGACGATATCGTGCTTTATCACAATTGCGAATCAGAAGAGGAAACAACCATCTTTAATTTTTTAAGACAGCAGCGAAAAATGGGGCAAGGCATTCCGAATATATGCCTCTCCGATTTTATCGCCCCTAAAAATGATTACATGGGATTGTTTGCAGTAACGGCAGGCATTGGAATAGATGAATTGGCCAAGGCCTTTGAAAAAGACCATGACGATTACCATAGCATCATGGTAAAAGCCATTGGCGATAGATTTGCCGAGGCATTTGCCGAATATTTGCACAAGGAGGTAAGGGTAAATTATTGGGGCTATGCCAAGTCCGAAACCTTGGTTAACGAAGATTTAATTAAGGAGGCTTATAGTGGCATTCGCCCTGCACCCGGCTATCCGGCTTGTCCTGAACATTCCGAAAAAGCAAAACTTTTTGATATTTTAAATGTTTTTGAAAACATTGGAGTTTCGTTAACCGAAAGTTATGCCATGTTTCCGGCGGCCTCAGTTTCTGGTTTTTATTTTGCCAATCCTCAGAGCAAATATTTTTCGGTAGGCCGTATCGGCAACGATCAAGTGATTGATTATGCCAATAGAAAAGCATTGACTACTCAAGAGGCCGAAAAATTGTTAGCGCCTCTTTTGTTTTAAACCCAAAAATTTAATCGGCAGCGGTAGTATTAATGGCGGGTTTCCCCGAAAAATTATAACTCATGCCCAAGGTAAAACTTGGGCTATATGAAGTGCTGGTAGGGTAGTTCGACAAATTTAATTTCGAATAAATTTCGCCTTCTATTTTTTTAGAGTTCATCAGTTCGGGGGCCAATTTTTCATAAGGGCTTACATTGAGTATGGCAATAATAGCCACTCCCGAAATATGATAGCCATAGCCTAATCCTCCTGCAAGTTTTTGATTAAATAATCCAATGGCATTTTGAGAATTACGTGTAAAATCGCCAAGGGGCACATTAAAAATAAAGCTGTGTTTCTCTTTGAATTTGTATCCAATAATAGCGGAGACCAAAAAACTTAAACCATTTGGTGTGCCAATGGATCCAATAGTACTATCCGGCTTTATATAATAGTTTGGCGCATTATTAAGGAAATAGTTAAACCCTAAACTTATTCCCCAATAGGTGCCGTGTTCGTATAATTTTAATTTTTTGTGTAAAGATTTGTTTTGAGTTTTTAAAACGCATTCGTTGTCTTTAGCTTTTCGACAGCGTTCGCTCCATCGCAGGGTATCTATTTTAAGGTAATAGTTTTGTTTTTTAAGTGTTTGATTCTCAATTTTTAATCCTACAATTTCATTTTCTCTGCGTTTTATCACGCGTTCGATTTGGTAAATAATTTTATTCGACTCTATAGAATCGGCCGCCGACATATTGGTAGAAAGTTTAAGAATGGCAAAACAGCTATCAAGCCGCCTTACTTTCTTAGCATATTCGCGGCTTTTGTCTTGAAACCGATTTACAGATTTTAAAAGTTCAAGGTGAAAGCTTATAGAAGCCATTGCCAATGGGGTAAATTGGGTAGGGTTTTTACTATAGTATTTTATTTGTGCCTCGGTGCCGGCCACTAATTTCTGTACGGAATCGCTGCTTAGTTGTGCATATATAGGCTGGCAACTTTTCAAAACGGCGAGAATCAAAAGTAATCGTACCATAACAAACTAAATTATTGTACTTTACATAACAGTTTTATACCCTGCTTTATTATTTGAATAATGAATAAAATAAAAAAACCTGCTCGAATCCGAGCAGGTTTTTTTTATTAAAGGGTTATTACTTTAATTTTAATCGAAAGCTTTGATAGAACCTAAAGCTACACGCTGAACATTTTGAACAAAAGGAGCACTAACGCTTTTGAAAAATACAAAAGCAGTTACTTCATAGCCTGCTGGATCTAAGCCAGTCATGTCGCACTCTAAATTGTATTCGCTTAATGCACCAGCTTTCATACCTTCTGCTGCAACCTTAGTGCCACTCATTGTGTTTAATGATTTCATCAACACATTATGGTGAATATAGTTCTTAATAGGGTTTCCTTTATTGTATAATGAATGGGTAGATGTGCCATTATATCCATTCGCTTGATCCCATCCAGAACCTAAGCCAGTCATGGTAGATTTTGTTAGATAGGCAATTACATAGTAACTACCAGCTGGCAAATCAGCTTTACCAACGCCAAGTTTAACTTTAACGGCGTATTTAAATCCGGTCTTTGTGCCAGCATCAATTGACAAGCCACATAGAGCTTCTGCATCTAAAACGCTAGCAGCTTTTGCTTTCCAATTAGAGCGGGTTTCGCATTTGCCACCAATTCGATTTACCATTCCGGTTGGATTTCCAGCAGAATATAAATCAGAAAATGATTTGCTTTCGTCGCCTGCCATCATATCGGCACCTTGATAAAGGTTGTGCATAGCCACAGAATATACTTTGTTGGCGCCATGTAAGGTTACCATTTGGTCAACAAATAATGGGCCGTCTGGGCAATACGGACATCCTGCACATGTAGTGTATTCTACAATTACTTTTTGTGTGTAGGTTTCAGGGGCCTTTGGTCCACCAATAGGTTCATCTGGTCCAGAATCCTTGCAAGAGAAAAAAGCCATACTCACTGCGGTTGCTAATACTAGTAATTTTTTCATATCAAATTTTTTATTATTTTTAGAATTCAAATGTATAGTTAATTTATTGATAATTCCAAATCAAATTAGAATTCTCATGATTTATGCTTAATTTTTTACCTTCAACAGATTTGCAATGCCCAATTATCTGACTGTCAATGCCATAATTTTTAGATAATTTAATAATTTCTTCAGCTGTTTCTAAATTTGTGTAAATTTCCATGCGATGACCCATGTTAAAAACCTCAAACATTTCTTTTGATGAGGTGTTCGACATTTTTTGAATCGTTTTAAAAAGGGGGGGCACAGGTAATAAATGGTCTTTAATTACCTCCAATTGAGATACAAATTTCATTACCTTGGTTTGGCCTCCGCCTGTGCAATGAATTATTCCATTTATTTGGGATCTAAAATTTAATAAAATATCTTTTAGTAGAGGCGCATAGGTTCGGGTTGGTGATAAGATGGCTTTGCCAATGCTTAGATCGGTACCGGGCAACTTATCGGTTAAGTTATACTCTCCTGTATAAAAATATTGGCTATCGGCCAATGAATCAAAACTTTCAGGAAAATTTGCTTTATACGAGGCATTTAGCATATCATGTCGTGCCGAGGTTAGGCCATTGCTTCCCATCCCGGCATTGTATTCGCTTTCGTAAGTGGCTTGCCCATACGATGACAGGCCTACAATCACGTCGCCATCCAAAATATTTATTTCTATAACCTCCTCGCGTTTTAAGCGGGTTGTAAAAGTGGAATCTACAATTATTGTTCTTACAACATCGCCAACATCAGCCGTTTCGCCACCCATATTATGAATCTTGATGCCATATTCGCTCATTTGCTGACAAAATTCTTCGGTGCCATTAATGATTTCGGATATTACTTCGCCCGGAATTTTAAATTTATTTCGCCCAATGGTGCTCGACAACAAAAAATTAGTGGTGGCGCCCACACATAACATATCGTCCAAATTCATAACCAAGGCATCTTGTGCTATGCCTTTCCAAACACTAATATCGCCGGTTTCTTTCCAATATAAATAGGCTAAACTCGATTTAGTTCCGGCCCCATCGGCATGCATAATATTACACCATTGATCGTCGTTGCCTAAAAAATCGGGGGTTAGCTTGCAAAAGGCATTTGGAAATAAGCCTTTATCTAGATTTTTGATGGCAAGGTGAACGTCTTCTTTTTGCGAGGAAACGCCGCGTTTTAAATATCGATCGGTCATGTGCTTGCAAAGATAAAGGTATTTGCCATTTGATATAAAAAAACCCGTCTTATACTCATAAAACGGGTTTTGTATTTTTATTCGGATGAAATTATTCTTTTGGTTTTTTTTCTAAAAGAATATTGGTTCCTTCAATTTTTACCGAGGCATAGTTTTCGAATATTGCATAGCCGAGTATGGCCTTTTTTAAATCGCCTGTACCTACTACGCATCTAACATTATTGAATTTGATATCGCCAAATGTTATTTCTTTAACATCAAATGATTTGCTTTTAATTTTAGTGCCATCAGGCAAAGCATACGATTTGTTGCCATCGGCAAAATCGGCTATGGTTATCACTTTTGCCGTTAACAATTGAACCACTATGGCTTCGGGAATTATAATACTTGATTCTTCGGAATCGTATTCGAACTTAACGGTCTTTTTACCAACCTTTCCATTTGTCGAATATTTTTCGCGCGATAATATCACCGGAATCATGTCGTACTTTTCTTTCATCTCATCCTGTTCAGCTTTAATTGCAGCAGGACTATTGGCTACTAAAGCATCTTTAGGTAGATTTTTGTTGTCTAGTAAATACTTTTTTCGCTCTTCTTCCAAAAATGGGCTTGAAATAGGGCCTCCAGCAAGAGCCGAATCGTTGAAGCTTTTCATAACCGATTTGGTCCATTGGAAATTACAGTTTAAGACTTTAACCACCGCTCGACGGTTTTGCTGGTGTTCTTCTTCCGAGCAAGGGGTAACTTTTCCAGCTTCACATTCGCAATGATTAACCAATTGCGATTCTCCATAACCCATGGCAGCCAAACGGAAAGGGTTTATACCGCCTTTCATAATATAGGCTACGGCCGAATCGGCACGTCGTTGCGAAAGCGATTTGTTATAATCAAAAGGCGATCGACAATCGGTATGTGTACCTAATTCTATCGCCATTTTTGGATATTTCTTTAAGGTGGCTATCAAATCATCTAATACGCGTTTCGATTCGCTACGGGTATAAATATTGGAAGAGTCAAGTCCATAATAAATTGGCAGTATAAAAATATCGCTGCATTGGTTTTTTAAACAAAAATCACGTTTAAAATCTTGGGATTGTTCGAGGCCCATGGTTGATACAAAATCTTCTTTACTATCGTAATAGTACTCTTCTCGTTTCGAAGCAAATAGCTCATATTTGGTATTCACTTGTATGGCTGTTTTGTAATACCCTTTTTCATCGGTATAAAGTCTTATTTTGGATGAATCGTGATTATTGCTTATTATGATCAAGGATTTGGCCAAAGGTTTTCCGTCTTTACAGTCGGTTACTACACCCGATAAATAAAAATTTAGGGGGTCCATAAAAAACTCAAAAATATTATCATCCGCTTTTCCGCCAGGACTTCTGTTTGATGAGAAATATCCTTTTTCTTTGGTATCGTCCAAAATAATTCCAAAATCATCGCCATACGAATTAATGGGCGCCTTCATGTTGGTTGGCTTTTCCCAATCCATGCCCACACCTTTGCTATAAAAAATATCTAAAGCGCCAATTCCAGGATGTCCATCCGAAGAAAAATAAAGGGTACCATCCGAAGAAATGTATGGGAAAGCCTCGTTTTCTTTGGTATTAATGTTAGGGCCAAGGTTTATAGGGTCGCCCCAAGTTTTGCCTCTTTTAACATAATTTACAACATAAATATCGTGGGTATTGGTATCGCCAAGTCCTCCAGGCATATCGGAGGCAAAATATAATTTTTCGCCATCGGGGGATAATGATGGGTGTCCAAAATTTGATTTATCGTTGCAAAATGGCAAAGGTTTAGGAGTAATATCCCATTCCTTTCCACTTTTTCGTGCTTCATAAATTTTACACTTTTTTTCGTCTCCTTTTAGTCCATTGCATTGTGTAAAATACATTTTTGTAAATTTTTCGTCAAACGTCACAGTGCCATCATTATAATCGGTGTTTGCTCCTGGAACAGGGATTGCTTCTCCCCATTTTACGTTTGTTTTTTTGCCTTGAGCCTCTATCATCCAGATATCACTGAATTTTCTACCCGTCCAGTTATATTGGCCTTTACTTTCGCCGCCAACTCTATCAGAGGTGAAAACTATAGTCGATTTCTTTTTATTTGCCCACACTGGCGAGTAGTCGTCCGATTTAATCTTTTGGCCACTGGGATCGTTGGCAGGTTTAAATTCGGCCACATGGTAGCGCGTTTTGGCATCCTTCCATTTCAGTCCCAATTCGCATCCTTCAATCATGATCGCAGTGTTTGGATCATCAGGCTGCATTTTTTGATATTCTTGAAATTTTAATAAAGCCTCGGTGTACTTTCCGGTCATTTTCAGGCATTCGCCCATTTTATAATAAAATACGGGATCCTTTGCACCTTTCTGTATGGCAGTAGAATACCACTTAAGCGCATTTTTATAATCATGATTATAATAATAGGCTTGAGCCGCATTAATACTGGCGGTAAGTTTTTCTTTTTTAGTGGCCTTGGCATTTTTAGTAACCTTGGCATACATATCTGCAGCAACTGCATATTCTTTTACCGCATATCGCTTATTGGCCTCTTGAAAAGAGGGCCCACCACATTGAGATGTGAGTAGCAATACAGAGAATAATAAGGAATAGTAAAGTGAATTTATTATTGTTTTTGACATACCCTTTTTGGCTATTTTTTTAATAATCTTCAAACATGCAGAAAATTAAACAAATATCAAAGAATTCGTAAAAATTGATTTAATAAAAAAGCAATCTAAATTGATTCTTTAAATTAGTGAAAATTAGTAAGATTGAATTTAGTTCCAACCTTGTGCTTTAATATCAAATTGCGAGCCTGAGGGCGTAATTAACTGACAAATATTGGCCTGATCGGTGGCATAGCCAATTATTGTAATATCCATATTCGATTTTATTTTTTCAAAATCCGATTGCCCAATTGTAAATAATAATTCATAATCTTCTCCGCCATTAAGGGCACACATGGTGGCGTCTAAATGAAATTCGCTTGCCAACTGTAAGGTTTGTGTGTCGACAGGCAATTTTTCTTCAAAAATCGAAAATCCAACATTCGATTTTATAGCCAAATGTTTAAGCTCCGAGGCCAATCCATTGCTAATATCAATCATCGACGTGGGTATAATATTTAAAGAATCTAATAATTCTACGACATCCTTACGTGCCTCGGGTTTTAGCTGCCGGCCAACGATATAATCGTAGCCCTCCAAATCGGGCTGCATTTCGGGATTGGCCACAAAAACGCGTTTTTCTCTTTCCAAGAGCTGATGGCCAAGGTAGGCTCCTCCCAAATCGCCGCTAACACACAATAAATCATTCATTTTGCAACCTGCGCGAGTAACGTATTTATTTTCATCAACTTCGCCACAAGCAGTAAGCGATAAAGATAAGCCTTGTGGCGAGGTATTGGTGTCGCCACCAATCAAGTCTACCTCATATTTTTCGCAAGCGGCATATATGCCTTCGTATAATTCCTCGAGCGCCTCTAAGGTATATTTACTCGACATGGCAATCGATACCATTATAAATTTTGGGGTGGCATTCATTGCGTAGATATCGCTTATACTTGCTACAACGGCTTTGTATCCCAAATGCTTTAGTGGCGTATAGGCTATATCAAAATTTATATTTTCTACCATAAAATTGGTACTGTATACTTGCAGCTTGTCCGGGTTTGGTTTTACCAATGCTGCATCGTCGCCTATTCCTAAGATAAGGTTCGGTTTTTTTGAAACGTAATTTTCAGTTAATTTTTTTATCAAATTAAATTCTCCGAACGAATCGAGTGAGGTTTTAGTTGAGTTTTCGAACATGCTACAAAGTTAAGCGACTAATTGCCTTCATCTATAATGAAATGATTTAATTTTGCTTTGAATAAAGGGCCTCTTAGTTTAACTTACCGCTTTATTTTTTTTGACTTATGAATGTTTTTAAAGGGGTATTGGATTTAATTTATCCAGTAATTTGCCTTAGTTGCGGGAATGCTTTGGTTGCTCACGAAACGGTAATTTGCACAATTTGTGCTGTAAAATTGCCACTTACCAATTTTCATAAAAATCCAGTTAATGCCATGTCAAGAGCCTTATGGGGCCGCGTAAATATTGATTTTGCAACGGCATTTCTTTATTTTAAAAAAGCGGGAATAACGCAAAACCTATTGCATCAATTGAAATATAATGGCCGAATGGATATTGGACTTAATTTAGGCCAGCGGTTTGGGCAACACATTATAGAGAATTCTTTTGTGGCTAGCACCGATTTTCTGATGCCTGTTCCTTTGCATAAACTCAAAATAGCGGCAAGAGGATACAATCAAAGTGAACTCATTTGTAAAGGATTAAGCGAAGCCTTGAGTATTCCAGTTTGCAATGATTTGAAGCGGATTTCGGACACTGGAACTCAAACCAAAAAAAGAAGATTTGAGCGTTGGCTGAATGTTTCCGAAAAATTTATCATTGAAAAAGCAAATTATTTAGAGGGAAAACAAATACTTTTGGTAGACGATGTATTTACAACAGGCGCTACTTTAGAAGCGTGTTGCTTGGCATTAGAAGGCATAAAAGGCATTTCGCTAGGCGTGGCCACATTAGCCATAGCAACGGATTAATTGACAATCAGTTTTATGGACGCAAAACCTTGAGCATTGATAATGTAAATTCCTGGAGCCATCGATTCGGTATACATTGTCATTCGGCTTTCGGGACTAATGGATTTACTGGCCACAACTTGTCCTAAAGAATTAATAATTTTGATTGAAAGATTCGATTTTAAAGGATTGTTGATCGTAAAATATTCATGTGCCGGATTAGGATAGCAGCCCAATTTATTTAAACGCATGGGTTTATTAATACCAGCATCTTCCGAAACTAAATTTTTAGCAATATTGGTAAGTATGGGTTCCTGAAAATCAAAATAAATATAGGCTTGATTTTGTAATATTAACCCAAGTGGCAAATTTGAAGACGGGGTTAAGTGTATTGTAAAATTAATATAACCCTGGCTCTTTTCATT
>CAMDXE010000021.1 GCA_945878925.1 Chitinophaga pinensis | reverse complement strand
ATATACGCCCTTGTCGCCCATGGTGCCATTTTGATAGTTATACGGAAAAATAGAAGTGGGTCCGTTATGCCCTTGTACCTCTTGGTTTTTCAAATTCATATTAGATGTAAACACATACGAGTGGCTCATCCCAATAACCTTAAAAACCGAATCTTTCATATAAGTCTCAAACGGAACTTGCGAAAGCTCTTCAACAATAAGAGCCAACAACACATAATTGGTATTGCTGTATTTATAGCGCGTTTCGGGTTTAAATTCCAACTTTGGCCTATACCTCTTTAGCATCCAAAGCACTTCTTTGTTGGTTAAATGCCGGTACTTTGTTTTACAATACTTATCGGCAAAATACATATAATTAGGAATGCCGCTTTTATGCGATAACAATTGAGCAACCGTTATAGCCTTATATGGAAATCCATCTAAAACTTTGTATACTAAGGTGCTTAGATTTATTTTTTTTTGATCTATTAAACTCAATATGGCATAAGCTGTTAATGTTTTGGAAACCGAAGCAATCTGAAAATTCATACTCGGCGACAACTTGGTATGCAATTTTCCATTGGCATACCCATAACTATTGGCATAATATTTTCCGCTATCATAAAACAAAACAGCTCCCGAAAACTGCCCTGAGGTATACCTGTGTTTAAAAAAATCGTTGATTAATTTGGACTTTTCAAGATTAAAACTTGAATCAAATTGATAAACCGGTGGGCTAAGAGGTTTGTTAAACGCTTTCGATCCTCTTGAATCGGGGTTGGTGTTTGAGCAATAAATACCCGAAACCAATACTAATATGACGATGAAAAATTTATTTATATACTTCAATTGTAGATTTCAAAAAATAAGATGGCACAAATAACGGCCTATTTCATTTTTTAATAGCATGCGTCCACCCCAAAATAACCTTAAATTACTAACAAATGTATGAATAAATGGATGGTTCAATACTTTCTAAATATTTGCGCTTAGCAATGAATAAACTCAGGGGTCAAAAAATTTTATTAATCACAAATCATACCAATAGGGCAAAGAAATTGTAAACTTGTACGGTGAATTTTTGGGTTCGGATTAGCTTTATTTCATTTATCCTTTGCTTCGGGATATTTTGCAAGGCTCAAAACAGCTATCGAATTTATTTTAAAAACAAAGCCGGAGTCGAATACAATCCCTATTCGCATTTGCATCCAAAAGCTATCGAACGAAGGTTACTTAACAAGCTTGACTTATGCGACTCGAGCGATTTTCCGCTCAACCAAACGTATACAAATGCCATAGCATCCATTTGCGATTCGATTAAAGGCGTAAGCCGTTGGATGAACATGATGGTGGTAAACGCTTCGGAGCTTACGATTAAAAAAATAAGTGCATTCGAATTTGTCGAACATATAGAGCGATGCGAAGCATATAGAATTAATAGCCTTTGCTCTGCAAATGCATCCACAAGTTTTGATTCATCGTTAACCCAAAATCAAAAGTTTTTATTGGCTTCGCAATTAGACAGGATGAATGCCCAACAACTTCGCAAAAACAATTTAAATGGCTCAGGAATACGAATAGCGATACTTGATGCCGGGTTTAAATTTGCAGCTATCAATCCTGCATTTAATCATATTCGCCAACGCAATGGCATTGTAGCCACCTATGATTTTATAAAAAAACAAGAGGACATAAATAGCGGAATGACGCATGGCACTTTTGTTTTTTCGTGCCTTGGTGGTCAAATTGGACCATTGCAATTAGGCATGGCCACAGGTGCCGACTATCTATTAGCCCGAACCGAGGGCAATACCGAAAAATTTTGTGAAGAAGAATATTGGCTTATGGCTGCCGAATGGGCCGATAAAAACGGAGCCGACATCATAAACAGTTCTTTGGGCTATACCTACCAGCGCTATTTGCCCGAAGATATGGATGGCAAAAGTACTTTTGTGAGCAAAGCCGCGCAATTGGCCGTCGACAAAGGTATTTTGGTGATATGTTCGGCCGGCAATGAAGGCATGGGAAAATGGAAAAGAATAACCGCACCCGGCGATGCAAAAGGAGTGCTAACTGTTGGTAGCATCGACCCCCAAACAGGCATTCACAGTGCATATAGCTCCTTCGGACCCTCGTGCGACAAAAGACTTAAACCCGAAGTATGCGCTTATGGTAGCGCCATAGTGGCCGTACATAAAGGGTTTGCCAAGGTTGAAGGCACCTCGTTTGCAGCTCCCTTAGTTGCCGGATTTGCCGCCTGTTTAAAACAAAGATATCCCCTGCTAAAAAACGCTGAAATTAAGGAACTCATTTGCCGATCGGCCGATATGTGGCCTTATTTTGATTATGCCCATGGATACGGCGTTCCTCAGCCCTATTTTTTGAAAAAAGACACCCTCGAAAACAAACCAACTCTCTCGATTTTTGAAGATAAATACGACATAACCCTCTATCCTATCGAATGGGACAGTGCTATAAAAAAAACAATAGCTTTACCAAACAAAGGCATAGCTCTCGATTCATTATCAGAACAATCAACCCCGCTGCCGCCTCAGGATGAAGATTCGATTAAAAAAAACAGGAACAATCCATATTATACCACCCTGCCAAATTATTTGTTTTACCATATAAAAAACAAGAATGGATATATTGATAAGTATTTCGTTATGGATTTGAATGATAAAAAAAACGGATCACTCATTCTGAGCAAATCGCTAAGCGATAAACCGTTCTCAATAGAATTTTATTATAAGGGCTATTTTCAAGAATTAAAGATCATAGAATGAGAATTCAATTAGGCGTACTATGCGTAGTTTTATTAACTTTAAGTGGATTTTCGCAAACCTACCTTTTAGAACAAAATGTCAATAACGACACCCTTATCCCAAAATTTGGCTTTAAGCGAAAGTACGATTTAGCCACATACTCGGGCTTTGGTCTAGCAGCAGGACCAAGCCTTTATAATCCTCCTTCAAAAATTGTTTATTCAAAATCGTGGCAATTTAGGCAGGGAATATGGGGCCGAATGAAACTAAACAAGTGGTATGCAATTGGAGCCTACCTCGAATATGCAAGAGACGCCTATCGCCTAACAGAACCTTTAATTATCGACAGCGCCGATTTTTTGAAAACCATTTGGACCAAACAGGTAAACAACAATATTGTTTTGGGAATTTTCAACCGTATTAGCTTGAATTCGGACCAATCATTTTTTGATCTTGGAGTATATTACGCTTACGATTGTATGCCACGATTGCTTTCGAAAACTGAACCAAAATCAACAGCCTTTCAATATAAAAAAACAAGTTATTCCCATCCAATGTTTATGAACAGAAACCATTATGGAATTGACTTTCGATATACCTACAAAGCTGTGGGTATTTATGGGCGATACAGGTTGAGTGGATTATATCGCAATCAGATTTACGATTTACCCAAGTTGATGATTGGCTTGGTGGTTGATTATAAAGACTAAGGGCGTATTAACTGCTCAAGGCCGATTGTATAATTTTGCATACCTTGATAATTTCTCCTTCGGTAATAATTAGAGGTGGCGCAATTCTTAAAGCTTTGTCGTTAAATAAAAACCAATCCAACAATAATCCGTTTTCGAAACATTGGCTTATTACCTTTTGCACCAGTTTTTCATCGCCCAAATGCACACCCAGCATCAAACCTTTACCGGTAATGGTTTTAATTTTGGGATGCACCAAATGTTTTCTAAAAAGGTGTTCCTTTTTTGAAATGGAATCCATCATTTTTTTAGAAACAATTTCTTCCAGGGTGGCTATAGCTGCAGCACAGCTTACCGGATGACCCCCAAAAGTAGTGAGATGACCCAATACAGGATTATCCGACAAGGCCTGCATGATGTTTTTGTTGGCCATAAAACAGCCTATGGGCATACCTCCCCCGAGGCCTTTGGCCAGTAGTAAAATATCGGGCTCAATGCCATATTGTTCAAAAGCAAACAGAGTTCCGCTACGGCCTATGCCGGTTTGAATTTCATCCACTACCAATAAAGCACCTGTTTCAGTGCAGCGTTTTTTTAAGGCGTTTAAAAATTCTATATCCCCTTCTATATATCCCGCCTCTGATTGAATAATTTCAACAAAAACACAAGCGGTTTGATGATTGATGATTTCTAATTGAGAGGAATTATTAAAATCCATAAAAGAAATACCCGGCAATAAGGGTCGAAAAGCGGCAGAAAAATATTCATTGCTCATCAAACTTAATGCTCCTTGTGTACTTCCATGATACGCATTTTTCATTGCCACAATATGGGGTCTGCCTGTAAATCGCTTGGCCAATTTCATGGCGCCTTCGGTAGCCTCGGTGCCCGAGTTGGTAAGATAAACTGAGGTTAAGGTTGGGGATGAGGTTGAGGATGAGGCTGAGGCTGAGGTTGAGGTTGAGGCTGAGGCTGAGGTTGAGGTTGAGGTTAAGGATGTGAGCAATTGGGCAAGCCTAACCTGAGGCTGTTGTATATGTTCGCCATAAACCATGGTGTGCAGGTATTTTGAGGTTTGTTTTCGCACGGCTCGCACAACGGCCTCATTTCGGTGTCCAATATTATTAACCGCTATGCCCGAAATCAAATCGATATAGCGCTTGCCCTCCAAAGAGGTGATGTAAATGCCTTTGGCTTTTTTAATTTGGAGCCCAACCGGATTAGGGGAAGTTTGGGCATTGTTATGGAGAAATAATTGGCGAAGGTTCAAAAGAAAACAGGAATTTAAGAATGTCTTCAAAAATACAATTTATCATAGAGTCAAAAAATTAACTTTAATCTGACAAAACTTTATTTAGCTTTGTTAACGACTTAATTATTAAACCAATAAAAATTATGAAACCTAATTTATATTCCCAAACGAGGAAAGCAACCTTTGGCGCCAATTTATCAGGCGGAATGGTAATTGCCCCCTGGGCGATAAGCAGCACCACTAACCCGGTTGGGGGTATAAGGATTGATAATTTAGGCAATGTGGAAATCCATGGAAATACACGTGCTACTAAGGTAACCGTAAATGCAATCTGGTGGAGCGATTTTGTATTTGATGCAAATTACAAACCCATGAGCCTGCCTGAACTGGAACTATTTATTAAGGCTAATAAACACCTACCCGATATGCCTACCGAAAAAGAGGTTTTGGATAGCGGGATAAATATAGCCGATGTGCAAGCTAGGCAATTGCAAAAGATTGAGGAATTGACTTTATATGCTATTGACCAAAATAAAAAATTGGCAGATCAGCAATTGCAAATTGATTTGTTAAAGGCAAAACAAGAGGAATTAGTGAGAAAATTGGAGTTGTTTCTTAATAAATAAGGGCTATGAAAAAGTTTATATTTATGCTTGCTTTTTCCTTGGTAGTAAGTGTGTTGCAGAATTGCAAAGATGAACCACCTAACCCATGTAAAGATGCCAAAGAGGTAAGTGCCGATTTTACGATTAACGAGTTGGTTACTTCTTACAGCGCCAGTTGGATGCGTGATACTTCTTTTGAAACGGATACAGTTTATAGTGGCAGTAGTGTTAAGTTTATACCGAGGCAAAGTAATTTGGAATATTACGAATGGCATATTGGGACAGAAATACTTAATGAAAAGACCTTAATACGGCGTGAATTTCCTGACAATAGATGGATTAGTATCACTCTGATTGTAAAATCAAAAGCCCTCACAGATTGCTTCCCGCAGGATGACGGGAAAGATACAGTTACAAAAAAGTTTTTTAGCTGTGGCACCATTGGTTTAGCTCCTATGTGGGGTTATTGGTTTGGCATTTTCGATAATGACCCAAAGGATACCGGAACGGTAGAAACAAGGTATGTGGATGATAAAAATGACCCAAAAAATAGTCCATCCGGATTTATTTTTAATTTTCCAAAAGGGTTTTTTCCTATTGGCAAATATTATATTTCTGATGATGGTTCTATGGGTACCGGCGGGGCAACATGTTTTTTGCAATCTGCATTTGAAGCAGGCGACAGATTTGGAAAACTTTTTGGTTATATTGATGCAAATAGAATGCTCAATGTTAAATTTAAGGAAACTTTATTGATTAACAATAAAGTAGTTTACGAATACCATACATTTAAAGGACAACGAATAAAAAAATAACATTATGAAAAAACTTATTTTACTTTATTTTACATTTTTGGGCTTGGGGTATACTCAAGCCCAAAATGTTTTGCCCGTAGAAACTAAAACCTATACATTTGGGTTATTGAAAAATTACTATCAGGATTTGAATAAAATTGCAAAAATTCCGGGATTTCAATTATCGATAGAAAAAAAAGAAAGACTTCTAATTTATCAGTTTTTACCGGCTCAGCTATTATATTTAGAGTTTGGTCACCCCTGTAATCATATTGGTGTACCATGGGCAAGATTCTATAATTCATTTTCGTATAATTTTATAATTGTTAAAAAAAATAAATTTAATATATCAACCGGACCAATAGGTAGAGCAATAGTTGGTTTGTATTCCCCTGTTTGCTTTGACAAAGGTCTCTGGATGGAATCGGTTGAAGAACTTTATGTACGTTTCGAGCCTGGCTTGAATACAAATCTTTTATATTTTCCATTTTCAGGTAAGAAGGTATCAAAAATTGGTTTTTCAGCTAATATAAATTTAATGGCCTTTGGGGCAAATACTTATCAAATGGGGATTTGTTATAAACATTTTTCAAAAAAGTCATTAAAAAATAAATAGTTTCAAAAATCCGTTGGTCATTAAAAACAAAAATATAATGTAAAATGTGGAAGGTAAATGTTTCGTGCAGCCCCATTTATTTAGAACTATAACTTCCGTGGTTTCATGAAAATGCCGAAATTTCTAAAGTTTCGGACGTTTTGGTTTTATGGATTGAAGTACCCCAATTTTAAAGATTTCACCACAACCACGAGGCCAATCATTAAAACCCTCAAAATATGAATTTACCCAAATGGCGGATAATTTAATTCCTCCTATGTATTTATTATCCTGATAAACTTTTAGGCTTCCTAAAATCGTATAATCATAAAAATCGGCGATTCAGACAATTGCATATTTCTTCCAATTTATCTAATATTACCTTTTATTTCAATCACGAATTTAAACGCCTCATTATAATTGAAACCAACTGATATTCAAAACCCTGAGTATTTCCACAAAGTGGTGGATTGCCAGTATGCCTGCCCAGCTCATACCCCTGTGCCCGAATATATAAGGCTTATTGCAGCCGAACGCTATACCGAAGCGTATATGATCAACTGGGAATCGAATGTGTTTCCGGGCGTATTGGGCCGCACTTGCGACCGCCCCTGTGAACCTGCATGCCGCCGAGGACGAGTGGACGAAGAACCCGTGGCCATTTGCCGCCTTAAACGCGTAGCCGCCGACAATAAAGGGGATGTAAAAATGTACATGCCTCAAGGTCCTTTTGCGTCGAATGGTAAAAAAATTGCTCTGATTGGTGGAGGCCCTGCTTCTTTAACCGTTGCCCGCGATTTGGCCCCCTTGGGATATGAAATCCATTTGTATTGCGAACAAAAAAAAGGCGGAGGAATGATGCGAAGCCAAATCCCGTCCTTTCGTTTGCCCGAAACCGTGTTGGATGAAGAAGTTAATTATATTTTGGATTTGGGTATTCATACCCATTTCAATCAATATGTTTCAAGTTTTAAGGAAATAGCAGATAAAGATTATGATGCCATTTTTGTGGGAACAGGAGCCCCAAGGGGCAAAGATTTATCAAACCTTAAGGGAAGAGTGGAAGCTGCCGCAAATATTCATGTGGGAATAGAGTGGCTGGCTTCTGTGGCTTTCGAACACACTGCAAAAATTGGCAAAAACGTAATTGTGCTCGGAGGAGGAAACACAGCTATGGATTGTTGCCGCACCTCGTTAAGACTTGGGGGCGAATCGGTTTCAGTTGTGGTTAGAAGCCCAATGAAGGAAATGCGTGCCTCGCCTTGGGAAATCGAAGACGCCCTGCATGAGGATATTCCGATATTAGAGAACATGGTTCCTATAGCCTTCGAAACCAAGAACGGAAAACTTATAGGAATGACTTTCGAAAAAGTGAAAGCGGTATACGACGCAAATGGAAAAAGATCCTTGGTTGCAGCCGGCGAAGCCGATGTATTTGTAGAAGCTGATGATGTGTTGGTAGCCATTGGTCAAGAAAACAGTTTCCCCTGGATAGAGCGCGATTTGGGTTTAGAGTTCGACAAATGGGAGCTGCCATTACTCAATGAAACTACGTTTCAATCCACCTTACCGCACGTGTTTTTTGGAGGTGATTCGGCTTTTGGCCCCAAAAATGTCATAACGGCTGTAGCCCAAGGGCATCAGGCTGCAGTTTCAATAGATTTGTTTTGCCATGGGCAATCCTTAACCGAGCGACCCTCGCCTTATACCAATCTTATTAGCCAAAAAATGGGTATCCACGAATGGATTTACGATAACGATGTAACGCCCGATGACCGTTATAAAGTTCCACATGCCGCCAAAACCATTACCCTAAAAGACCGAAAACAGGAAGTAGAATTGGGTTTTGATTTACCCACAGGTTTTAAAGAAGCCGAGCGCTGCCTTAATTGCGATATCCAAACCGTGTTTATGGAAGACCGTTGCATCGAGTGTGATGCCTGTGTTGATATTTGCCCCACTACTTGTATCACCTTTACAAGCAATGGTGAAGAAGAAGATTTGCGAAATCGACTCCTTGCGCCTTCCAAAGATTTATCTCAAGATCTTTACCTATCCGATACCTTAAAAACAGGCCGTGTGATGGTGAAAGATGAAGACGTTTGCTTACACTGTGGTTTATGTGCCGAGCGTTGCCCTACCTCGGCTTGGGATATGCAAAAATATATTTATCAGGTAACAAAGGCTGGCAATACGTGCCAGAAAATAGCATAACATAAACAGCCATTTTAAAACCTTGATTTAAAAATTTAACGATTACTTAGAAAATTCATGTCAGAAACAACTATAAAAATGATTGATTTTGAAATAGGTTTTGAGAATAAATAGCAAAAAAGATTATGGAAAACGCTATCATATTTGAACAAATAGAAGACAAAATAATATTTATTCACAATCAACAGGTTATTATTGATAGCGATGTAGCTAAGTTATACGGTGTGGAAACCAAAGAAATAAATCAGGCCGTTAAAAACAATCCTGATAAATTTCCTGAGGGGTATATTATTTTTTTAAACAATGACGATTTCGATGTTTTGCGGTCAAAAATTTTGACCGCAAAATTTACCAAAACACGAACCCTGCCAAAAGGCTTTACTGAAAAAGGGTTGTATATGCTGGCTACAATTTTAAAAGGTCGAACTGCCACCCAAACTACGATTGCCATTGTAGAAACCTTTGCCAAAGTACGGTTACTCTCTCAAACGATTGCCGAAATATCAGAAAATCCGGAAGAAATTAAACAAAAATCATTGATGGCAAAAAGTGGTGAAATTATAAGCGAGCTATTTTCTTACCATAATGGTAATGTGGATACGGAAACAAGCATTGAACTTAATTTTGCTGTTATTAAATTTAAACATACACTAAAAAGAAAACAATAAAGCATTTTATAAAAAATAAGAAGAAATAAAAAAATGTCAGAAACAGCTATAAAAATAAATGATTTTGTAATACGATTTGCCAACGTAAACGGCACGGGTTCGGCGAGTGCCAATACCATGTTTGCCCTATCTATTTTTAGGATGGGTGTGCCCATGACGGCCAAAAACGTTTTTCCATCCAATATCCAAGGATTGCCTACTTGGTATGAGGTGAGGGTGAGCGAAAAAGGATATTTGGGACGAAGAGATGGGGTTGATATAGTGGCTTGTTTAAATCCCCAAAGTTTGGCCAAAGATGTAGCCTCGGTATTGCCGGGTGGTTATTTCGTTTACGACAGCACCAAAAACCTTCACAAAGAATTTATCAGGGAGGATATAAATTACATAGGCATTCCTATGATGGAAATTTGCATGCGCGAATATACCGACCCCCGCATGAGGCAGCTCTTTAAAAACATGATTTATGTAGGTGCCCTCGCTACCTTGCTTAATATTGATTTGGAGGTTTTAAAAAATGTTATTAGCGATGAGTTTAAGAAAAAGCCAAAACTCATTGAGCCCAATATTTTTGCAATTAATTTAGGCGTCAGTTATATTAAAGCCAATTATGATTACCCCCTTAATATTCGCCTTGAAAAAAGAAATTTAGTAGGCAATAAAATAGTCATCAACGGAAATACAGCCTGTGGTATTGGCGCCATATATGCAGGCGCTACAGTGGCGGCTTGGTATCCCATTACCCCATCAACCTCTTTGGTAGATGCCTTCGACAAATATGCCTCTAAATTAAGAATTGATCCTGAAACC
Source organism: Chitinophaga pinensis (assembly GCA_945878925.1). Lineage (GTDB taxonomy): Bacteria > Bacteroidota > Bacteroidia > NS11-12g > UBA9320 > JABWCE01. Next base: position 13,416 of record CAMDXE010000021.1, on the reverse strand, counting down.
GGCCTTAAAAAATATGCAATTGTTCAAGCCGAAGACGAGCTTTCGGCCATAGGTATGGTTATTGGCGCCAATTGGAACGGAGCCCGAGCTTTTACCTCCACCAGCGGACCAGGTATTTCGCTTATGAGTGAGTTTTTGGGCTTAGCCTATTTTGCCGAAATATCGACCGTTTTGTTCAACGTTCAGCGAACGGGCCCATCAACGGGAATGCCTACCCGAACCCAGCAATCGGATATATTATCGTGTGCCTATGCCTCGCATGGCGATACCAAACATGTGCTTCTGTTTCCATCCTCTCCCAAAGAATGTTTCGACATGAGTGCAAACGCATTTGATATGGCAGAACGGCTGCAAACCCCAATTATTGTAATGCTCGACTTGGATTTAGGAATGAATGATCATTTATCGGAACCTTTCGAATGGAACGAAAACAGACTCTATGACCGGGGAAAAGTATTAAATGCTGAGGAATTAGATGCATGCGCGCAATTTGGTCGTTATTTGGATGTAGATAACGATGGAATAAGTTACAGGACCATTGCAGGCACACACCCAACAAAGGGCGCTTTTGTAACTCGTGGCACCTCGCGCGACGAATATGCTAAATATACCGAACAGGGCGACGAATATGTAAAGAACATGGAGAAGTTGACGCGCAAATGGGAAACCGCAAAAAAACATGTTCCAGATGCTGAATTTTATCAAGAAAAATCGCAAAATAAAATAGGCATGTTATTTTTTGGCACCACTCTGTATCCAGCTCTAGAGGCTTTAGATATGCTTAAGGAACAAGGCATCTTCATCGACGCCATGCGCATCAAATCGTTTCCGTTTACCAATGCCATTGATAATTTTATAGCCGAGCACGAATACGTATTTGTAGTTGAACAAAACCGCGACGCACAATTCCGTTCCCTATTGGTTAATGAATTAGAGGTAAATCCAAAAAAATTAGTTAAAATTTTGAACTACGATGGAATGCCGGTAACGGCAGATTGTATTTTAAAACAAGTTCTCCCTAAAATTAAAAATCACATTTAAAAAATGTCCTATATAAAACCCCCCTTTCGTCATCCCGATTTACCAATAAATGAATTAGGGTACTCAAAAAAAGATTACGAAGGTGCCATATCAACCCTTTGCGCAGGCTGTGGCCACGATTCAATAAGCGGAGCCATAGTTCAGGCTTGCTACGAAATGTCGGTTGAGCCCCATCGCATCGCAAAATTATCGGGCATTGGCTGTTCATCCAAAACACCTGCCTATTTCCTTAATAATTCACATGGGTTTAACTCGGTTCATGGACGTATGCCCTCGGTTTCTACAGGAGCCAATTTGGCCAATCGCGATTTGCTTTACATAGGCGTATCGGGCGATGGCGACTCGGCATCCATAGGCATGGGTCAGTTTGTTCATGTTATCCGACGAAATTTAAACATGACTTATATTGTAATGAACAATGGATGTTATGGCTTAACAAAGGGACAAGATTCGGCCACTGCCGACGAAGGATCTTTGAGCAAAGGAGGATCAACCAACTTATTTCAGGGCATCGACTTGGCGAGCTTGGCCATGGAATTAGGCGCATCATTTGTGGCCAGAAGTTTTTCGGGCGACAAAGACCAACTTATCCCTTTATTAAAAGCGGCCATGTCGCACAAAGGGTTTGCCTTTTTAGATATTATATCGCCTTGCGTTACCTTTAACAATAATTTGGGATCAACAAAATCGTATGATTATGTTCGCGACCACATGGAAACCCTTGCCACAGTTGATTTTGTACCTTATCAAAATGAAATCACTTTAGAGTATAAAGAAGGCCAATCGAAATCGGTTAAATTGCACGATGGATCTATGCTAAACCTTCATAAACTAAATGCCGAATGGGACCCAACCAATCGAAAATCGGCGCTCGAACAAATTAATGAATTTAAGGATAAAGGCGAAATACTAACTGGGCTAATCTATATCGACCAGCAAAGCACCGACTTACATAGCTTGATAAAAACAAGCAATCAACCACTCAATTCATTGACCGAAAAAGACCTGATGCCAAGTTTGGCCGATTTAGAACTCATCAACGACGACCATCGGTAGAAAATATGAAAAGTCTATTACTTTCATATATTTGAATGTTTAATTTTAAAACCTATTAAATCCTAGGTTTGTATACGAATGGAAAATCGAAAAGATTTAAGACTGGCTGTACTCATTGATGCCGACAATGTTCCCTATGCCAACATACAAGGCATGCTGGAAGAAATAACCAAGTATGGCACCCCAACTTTCAAACGAATTTATGCCGATTGGACCCAACCCACCGTTTCGGGTTGGAAAAAGGTTTTGTTAGAACATTCCATTACACCCGTTCATCAATACAGTTATACCTCTGGCAAAAATGCAACGGATTCGTCTATGATTATCGACGCAATGGATATATTATATACTGGCCGCGTTGATGGATTTTGTATTGTATCGAGCGATAGCGATTTTACACGATTAGCTTCCCGATTGCGCGAAGGTGGAATGGTGGTTTTTGGCTTAGGTGAAAAAAAAACACCCTCTTCGTTTATTTCGGCTTGCGATAAATTTATATATATCGAAATATTAAAAAAACGAGAAGAATCCTTGTCCCCCGAACCTCAAAAAAAACCTAAGGGAAAAGAAAAGGGAAAAGACCTATCGGCCCCTACTATCGAAAAAATAGATCAGAAATTAAGCAAGCTTATAACCAATAGCATCAATGATTTGGCCGACGAAAACGGTTGGGTTTTTTTAGGCGATTTGGGAAATTTATTGGCCAAAAAACAACCTGATTTTGACCCTCGAAATTATGGATTTAAAAAATTATTGGCCCTTCTCAAAAGTTTCGACCACCTTGTATTGGATGAAAGAGACACGGGTAAAAACAACATTACCCATGTGTTTGTGAAACTTATTTAATTTGAAAATAAGCCAATTTGAAAATTTTTAAATGGCAATACATTAAATGTCCCTTTTGTAAGAGATCAAGTATCTGTTCATTCAAATTTAAAAATATTTAAAAATTGAAATAGACTGATCTAAAAATAATAACTAAATACCTCTACGGTTAAGCCCTTGCCTTTTTTTTTTCGATGCCTTATTTCAGCTTATGCAGCCAAAAGGTTCCTAAAGGAATCAGAGAAAGCCCGAACGCACAAAACCCTTTTAGCAACGACCATTTCATTTTTATCATTACCAAAACCAAAAGAATGCAATAGGCCACAAAAAGAATTCCGTGCAGTGAACCTACCAGCTTCACAGCCATGGGCAAAGCAAACCAATATTTCATAGGCATGGCAACACACAACAATAAAAGATACGACAGCCCCTCTAAATGACCAATACGCAAAAAGATATTAAATAGCTTAGAACTTTGTTTTTCCATCGAAACGCAAAAATAAAGGAAAATGGAAGGACAGATTAAGCAACCATCAAACTTTCAGCAAATTTTTTGGATACAGTGGTAATCACGCCATTAGGCATGCATAGCTTAACAGAGTTGTCAAAATTTATCTTTTCAATAACGGTCAACTGAGTTCCAATGCCGATGTCAAGTTGTTGTAAATAACTTAAAAAGTCAGTTGAGGTATCTTTAACAGCCACCACCCTGCATACTTGCCCACATTCGATTTCCGAAAGAGTCATTCGCTTGGTATCTTGCAATTTTCCTTTAGCATCGGGTATGGGGTCGCCATGAGGATCGAATTCGGGAAAACCTAAATATTTATCTAACCTATCGGCCAAATCCAAGGGTCTTATATGTTCGAGTTGCTCGGCAATCTCATGCACTTCGGCCCACGAATACTCCAATTTTTCTTTCAAAAAAACTTCCCAAAGCCTATGTCGTCTTACCACATTTACTGCTGCAGCCAATCCCTCGGCCTCCAATTGCGCACCGCTCGTTTTTTCGTAGGTAATAAGATTTTTATCGGTAAGCTTTTTCAACATGTCGATAACCGAAGCAGGATTATTACCTAATGCATCCGCAATAGCTTTTACACTTACTTTTTTGCGCCCTAATTGGCTAAGTTTAAAAATGCTTTTAAGGTAATTCTCTTCCGAATGGGTATGCATATCTCAATTAAAATGCAAAGATATATATTGTTGCCATAATAAAATAATTAGGCATAACTAATTTATTTGATTTGATAAATCAAATTTTAAATGCAAATTTGCACCTAAATAAAAACCTTCTAAAATGAATTGTAAATATTGGACTCCCTTTCTTTTGCTCCTTATCCTAATGGCATGCGAAAGAATTACACCCAAATCTCCACCCGACGACTCCCTTCTCGATGGGCCCCTCGATGGCCTAAATGCCGCACAAACTATTCAGTTTTTGAATGGCGACAGGGCTTTTAATTCAGAAGTATTCACAAGCGCCACCGGCCTTGGCCCTTTATTTGTGGCCACAAGTTGCGGAAGTTGCCACGCTGGCGACGGCAAAGGGCATCCTTTCAGCTCGCTCATTCGCTTTGGCCAAACCGATAGCACTGGAAATCGTTTTTTAGCAAATGGTGGGCCCCAATTGCAACATCGCGCTTTGCCAGGTTATGAGCCCGAAATTGTTCCTACGGGAGCAAGTTTTGCAAAATTTACACCGCCGGCCAATACAGGATTAGGGTTTTTGGAATGTGTATCGGATATGGATATTATGGCAAGCGCCGACCCTTACGATTTGAATTTAGATGGTATTTCGGGAGAGCCAAATTGGAAAAAACCACCTTCATATAGCACCATAAAACCAAATTCGATTTCTAAAGGCGAGCTTTATATTCATCGCTTTGGTAAAAAAGCAAGCGCTCATACCCTCTTGCATCAAACTGTAAATGCCTATAATCAGGACATGGGCATTACCTCTACCTATGAACCCTATGATACCTATAGCCAACAAAAAATAGATGCCGAAGTATCGAATGCTACACTCAACGATGTTGTATTTTATCTTCAAACCCTTAAAGCGCCTGTTGCCAGAAACCAGTCGGATATAGATGTTATAAAAGGCAAAATTGCGTTTGTGTCAATTGGCTGCGATAAGTGCCATTCTTCAACTTTAAAAACCGAATTTTCAACTATAGAACCTCTCTCCAATAAAACGTTTCACCCCTATACCGATTTGCTTTTGCACGACATGGGACCCGAACTTGACGATGGATACACCGAAGGCAGCGCCAAAACTTACGAATGGCGAACTCCGGCATTGTGGGGCCTTGGTTTATCGCCAAATTCACAAGGTGGACGCTATTTTTTAATGCACGACGGCAGGGCAAGCAGCATCAGTCAAGCCATTGAAATGCATGGTGGCGAAGGAAAAAAAAGTGCCATAAATTTTTTAAACCTTCCAGAATCTGAAAAAAAAGCGGTACTTAAATTTTTAGAATCTTTATAAATGAAACGAAAACAATTTATCAAAACCTGTGGCTTAGCCTGTTTATGCAGCAGCGCTTCACTATCCCTTTTATTAGAAAGTTGTGCAAACACCACCTACTTTGCCAAATCGGAAGAATCTGATAAGTATTTAAGCCTCAAAAAATCGGAATTCACTCAAACTGTAAAGAATAAACAAACCGAACGAACCTTTGTTTTGATTAAATCCGATAAGTTTAATTTCCCAATTTGTGTATCAAGAACCAATGACCAGACCTATTGTGCGGTATTGCTCGAATGCACGCATAAAAGCTGTGAACTACGACCACAAGGCAATTTATTAATTTGCCCTTGCCACGGCAGCGAATTCACAAACACCGGCATAGTTCAAAATCCGCCTGCTGAAGAAAATCTAAAAACGTTTATTATTAAAACCGACCATGACACCATTTACATTTTTTTCTAAATTTATTTTAAGCCTAAGTTTAATAGCTATAGTGTGCTCTGATACCAAAGCCCAATCGGATACTTTGGTCAAAAAGAAAACAGTGGACACAAGCCGCTTATCCTTAAATATGGACGCTACTTATAGCCGCCCATTCACCAAAAGCACAAAATATCCTATGGCCATTGGCGGATACGTTGAAGCCAATAGCCTACACTCTACAACCGATGGCGTTTCCGAAGGGCTTTCGTTTCAAATGAGGCGAATGACTTTATTTTTTTCATCCACCATTGCCAAAAGGATAAAATTTTTGGCCGAGCTTGAACTGGAAGATGGAACCAAAGAACTTAATTTAGAATATGCAGCCATAGATGTAGAAATGAATGCCCTTTTAAATATTCGTGGAGGCATACTGATGAATCCAATTGGTGGGTTTAATCAAAATCATGATGGGCCGCGATGGGATTTTATTGATCGACCGTTTTCGTCAACCACCATAATTCCATCGACCCTCTCAAATGTTGGGTTTGGTTTGTACGGCAAAACCTTTTTAAAACGGCTGACTCTTGGCTACGAAATCTATTTAACCAATGGTTTTAATGACCAAATTATCTCGAATACCGAAAATCGAACGTCTTTGGCGGCCGCTAAACTAAATCCGAATCGATTTGAAGAAAGCCCTAATGGCGTCCCGATGATTACTTCTAAGGTTGCATTAAGACACAGAAAACTAGGAGAATTGGGACTTTCGTTTATGAATGGAACTTACAATACCTTTGAAATCGAAGGATTAAGCATCGACAAACAAAGAAAAGTGAACGTTTTGGCCTTAGATTTTAATAGCAATTTATTAAAAAATAAGATCGCCCTAGTAGGCGAAATTGTAAAAGTAATGGTAGATGTACCCGAAACCTATAGCCAAACTTTTGGCAACGCCCAATTTGGAGGTTTTATGGATTTGGCCTGGACCTTTTTTCAAAAACCGATAAAGTTTATGGGATGGGATAAGGCCAAAATAAACGCAGTTGTAAGGTTTGATTATGCCGACTATAATCAAGGAAAATTTAAAGAAACCCAAACCAATATTTATGATAATTTGTGGGCCATTACGCCAGGCATTGCGTTGCGTCCGGTGGGATCAACGGTTATTAGATTCAATTATCGCTATCTAAATCAAACCGATTTATTGGGCAATCCTCCCTTACAGACTGGTACAATACTGCTTGGATTTTCAAGTTACTTTTAAATTATACTATTTTTGGGGAAGCTTTCAATTATAAAACCCTTGAAAATTGAGAAAAATAACAGCAATATTATTTATTACAATTTCGACAATATGTTTTGGCCAACAGACTATTCAATTTGCTGATTCAATTCGAAAAGTATTTAATATTCCTGAGATAAGTTATGCCGTTATAGACCGTAAAACCATCATAGAAATTGTGGCTATTGGCAAGCACTCTACTGAACTTCCTGACATCGCTACAATTAACGACAGGTTTCACATTGGCTCTAACACCAAAGCAATGACAGCATTTATTATTGCAAAATATGTTGAAAAAGGGAACTTAAAATGGACAACTAAATTCTTTGACATCTTCCCTGAATGGAAAGAAAATTCTAAAGTAGAATACTATAATATTTCACTACAAGATTTGCTTTCGCATAGAGCAAGAATACAAGCTTTTCAAGGGGATAATGACCCAACCATTCCCGACTTGAAAGGTACAAAACAAGAAAAAAGAAAAGCATTTGGTAAATTTGTGCTTACGTTAAATCCAGTTGAAATAGATACCATTCACAAATTTACCTATTCCAATGCAGGCTATACATTGGCAACTTTAATGTTAGAAAAAGTAACAAAAAAAAATTGGGAGCAATTGGTGGAGAAAGTGTTCAATAAAGACTTAAAATTAAATGTAAAATTTTCTTGGCCTGAAAATCAAAAAATAAAAGATACTTGGGGACATACTTTCGAAAATGATAAATTAATGCCCGTTGCTTCAAATACAGACTATCATTTAGATTACACCGAACCAGCAGGAGATATAAACATTGAATTGAAAGATTACGTAAAATTTATTCAATTAAATTTACAAGGACTAAACGGGCATAATAATTATCTAACAGCAAAAACATATCGATTCATACATAAGGGCATTGATAACTATTCATTAGGTTGGTATAATATATATGAAAACGGCAAAGAACTTTCAACACATTCAGGAACAGCAGGATCATATTATACGCTTGTTCATATCGACAGAATTAAAGGATATGCTTACATAATTTTTACAAACTCTTTTAATCAAGAGACACAACAAGGGGTAAGACTTTTGATGAGAAAACTGAAAGAAAATTATGACATATAACAAGATGAAAAAATCTACATTAGCGTTTTAATAAAAACAGGAAGCTTACAAAGCAATTAAAAATATAATACGCTCAATACTTGCAACCATAGAAAACTAAGCCTATGAATAATAGCGAAATAATCATATACCAAAATCCTGACGGGAACATAAAAATTGATGTCCGTTTAGAAGAGGAAACTGTTTGGTTGACACAAGACCAAATGGCAATCTTGTTTGGCAAAGCCAAGTCCACCATCAGCGAACATATTAAAAATGTTTTTACTGAAGGTGAACTAGAAGAAAAAGTGGTTGTTCGGAAATTCCGAATAACCACTCAACATGGTGCTATGGCGGGCAAAACGCAGGAAATAGAGGTTAATGGCTATAATCTAGACGTAATTATTTCTGTCGGCTATCGAGTAAAATCACCCCAAGGTACTCAGTTCCGCATTTGGGCTACACAACGCCTTAAAGAATACATCATCAAAGGATTTACACTAAATGACGACCGTTTTAAGTCGGGCACTTCGATGAACTATTTCAACGAATTGCAGGAACGCATTCGGGTCATTCGTCTATCGGAACGATTCTTCTATCAAAAAATAAAGGACATATACACCACTAGCATTGATTATGAACCCAAAGACGAAAAAACCATTGAGTTTTTTAAGGTAGTTCAAAATATTGTGGGCCATCAGCGAACAAACAGCAGCTGAATTGGTGTATCGAAGAGTTGATGCAAATTTGCCTTTGTTAGGTATGCAATCATTTGATAAAAAAAACGCTGTTTCCATTAAGAAGGCTGATGTAAGCATAGCTCAAAATTACCTGAATGAAGATGAAATAAAATTGCTGGGTTTATTGGTAGAGCAATATTTGGCATTTGCAGAAACAATGGCACAACAGCAAACGCCCATGTACATGGATGATTGGGTTCAACGCTTAGATAGTATCTTACATCTGAACGGCAGAGAATTATTGACCCATGCAGGTAAAGTTAGCCACGAAATCGCATTGAAGAAATCTGGAGAAGAATTTGAAAAATATAAAATGGTACAAAAAACTATTGAAAAAGAGCAGAGTTTAGATGAGATTGAGGAAGATATTAAGAAATTGAAAAAGCTTAAGGAATAAAATTCACTAAAGTAAAATTAGAAAAAGCATTTCGCGGGGATAGTGTTATTGCAAAATGTCAAGTTTTACATTATAAAATCTTGACAATTAAATAATAAATCCTAACTTTGTTCTATGAATATTGCAGCACAAATACGCAAAAAGATAAAAAACATCCCCGAAAGTGAGCCTTTTGGGTATGCTGATTTGGATATTGCGCTCGCTGATTTCATAACGGCCGCCAAAGCAATTGAGCGATTGCAAAAAAAAGGAGAAATAAAAAAAGTATCGAAGGGTATTTTTTATAGACCAGAGATATCTGTTTTTGGAGCAATGCCACCAAAATACGATTTAATTCTAAAAAACTATTTATTCAAAAATGGCAAAAGGGCGGGATATATCACAGGATTTAAATTGTATAATCAGTTAAGTTTAACTACACAAATGGCTTTTAAAACCAAAGTAGCAACAAACAGGCCCTTAAAAAAAATTGAAATAAGCTGGTTAAAAGTAGATGCTGTAAAAGCTTATGTTGAGGTAACAGACGATAATTATATATTATTGGGTTATTTAGATGTATTAAAAGACATTAAAAATATTCCTGATAGCTCACCTGACAATGCATTATATATATTGATTCCGAAACTCAAAAAACTGAAAAGTGTAGAATTAAATAATTTGATTCAAAATGCATTCGAATATCCTCCCAGGGTAAGGGCCTTATTGGGGGCTATATTAGAAATCCATTTTTCTACAAACAAGAATATAGAAAAGTTAAAAAAATCCATAAATCCTACCACAAAATATAAAATTAGGTTAGACAAAAATTTGCCCAATAAGTTAAATTGGAATATAAAATGAATTTGCACCTACACAAAATAGCATTTGCTAAAACCATAGAATTAAGCTCTGAGTTCTTACAAATAAATCCACTTTTTGTAGAAAAAGATTATTGGATAACATTAGTCTTAAGCCGTTTAGCTAATAGCAAATTTGTTGATGAATCAATTTTTAAAGGTGGTACATCGCTATCTAAAGGATATAATCTGATAGAGCGATTTTCGGAGGATGTAGATATTGCCCTTATAAACGACAAGGGTAAAACAGGCAATGAAATTAAAACTATCATCCGATCTATTGAAAAAGAAATTACAGTTGATTTAGCCGAATTGCAAATTAACGGAGTAACCAGTAAAGGTTCAAGATTCAGAAAATCGGTTTTTGAATATGAGAGTACAGATAAAAGTAATCATAATAACAAACTTATTGTAGAAGTAAATTCATTTACCAATCCTTTTACGTATCAACGGCTTAGCATACAAAGTTTTGTGTTTGATTTTTTAATGCAAACAGGAAATGAAAAATTCGTTGAGCAATACAATCTCCAGTCCTTTGAAGTGAACGTGTTAAAAAAGGAGCAAACTATGTTAGAAAAAATAGTTTCATTAATTCGGTTTTCATTCGAAGAAAATGCCGTTGAAAGTATTTCAAATAAGATACGACATTTTTATGATCTATATTTCTTAATGAAGAATCCTGAATGTGCTGTATTTGTAGCATCCGATTCGTTTAAGAAACAATTTGATACAATACTACAACACGATAGAGAAATGTTTGACGAACCCCATGGATGGCAAAATAAATTGATTACAGAATCCCCATTGGTAAATGATTTTTCAACTATTTGGAAACAATTGAAAGTAAAATATCAAACGGAACTTTCGGCTTTAGCTTATAGACCAATCCCTGATGAAAAAGATGTTGCAAAATGCTTTGAGGAATTAATAAAAAGAATTTAATGAAATTCACAAAATAAAATCAGCCCCCCCCCTTCTGAAAATAAAATAGCAAAAAAAAATCCCGGTTCTTCTACAAACCGGGATTTACTTCAAGAATTAAAAAATTTTACTTTACATTTTCTGACAAGTCAGAACCTGCTTTGAATTTTACCACATTTTTAGCGGCAATTTTAATTTCTTTTCCAGTTTGAGGGTTACGGCCTGTTCTTGCAGCTCTTTTAGAAACTGAAAACGTACCAAATCCTACAAGGATTAATTTGTCACCTGCTTTAAGGGCAGCTGAAGTTGAATCACAAAATGAATTCAAAGCGCTTTGAGCTTGGGTTTTTGTGATACCTGCGGCTGAAGCCATTGCTGAAACTAAGTCTGATTTGTTCATGTTATAAATTTTTAAGTTTTGAAAATTTTCAGTGACAATATTCGGACATTGTACGACTACTTGGTTATCCCCTGTTTACGATTGTTGATAAATGCACTGTGTTTGTGAATAAATCGGGGCTATAACCCCTATAAACATTAACTTTTAAGCTACTTTGCATATAAAACGCTTTCCTTTGCTCATACATTTTGGTTAATTCATCGATCACCTTGTCCTTAATAGTGGTCTTAAACATGGGCCTACTGGGCAAATCGCATTCAATATTTTGATAAATAGTATCCATAGATGCTTCAATCCATACCGTTTTGCCTTTTTCGTTTATTAAATTCATGTTATTATTATAGCAAGGCAATCCGCCACCGGTTGCTACAAGGGTTGGTTCTACACATTGTTCGATAAGGCGGCCTAAAAACTCATATTCAATTTTCCGAAACTCAGCCTCTCCCCATTTCTGAAATATTTGTGCAATACTCAGTTTATAAGTTTGTGCGATTTCGAAATCTAAATCTATGAATACCCATCCCAGTTTTTGGGCTGCATATTTTCCAAAATAGGTTTTGCCTACGCCTGGCATTCCTACCAAAAAAATTAATTCATTGGCTTTAATCAAGACTAATACGGGGATCTAAAAGAGAATATAAAACATCAACTGCAATATTTACCACCACAAATATAAAGGCCACCATAATTACCGAACCCATTACAACCGGTAAATCAGAATTATCTAAGGCTTCGACCGTTACTTTTCCTAAGCCCTTCCAATTAAAAATAAACTCCACAAAAAATGTACCGGCTAGCAGCGATGCAAACCAACCCGAAATGGCTGTAATAACCGGATTTAATGAATTACGCATGATGTGTCGGCTAAGTACAAAAATTGGTTTAACTCCCTTGGCGTGGGCCGTACGAATATAATCCTTAGGCAAAACATCAAGCACCGAGGCCCTTGTAAGCTGGCTAAATATTGCCAAAGGCCTAATGCCTAGTGCCAGCGTTGGCAAAATAAGATTTTCCCACTTATATAGCTCGCCTTCAAATGGGTCGATATCGCTATAATTTCCGGTCATATTCAAGCCTGTATAATTATGTAGCACATACCCAAAAAACCAAGCCATAATGATGGCTACAAAAAATGAAGGCAGCGAAATACCTAGGGTTGCTATAAATAAAACAGCCCTATCTATCCACGTGTCTTTTTTGATGGCAGCCAGAGCCCCCAATGTTATGCCAAACAAAGAGGCCAATAGTATGGATGCCAATGCCAATATTAAAGTTCCTTTAAAAGCCTCTATGAGTATGGTGTTTACGTTTTTACCGCTTTGAAACGATCGCCGCAAATAGGGTATTTTAAGCACCAATACCTTAGAATTTAAATCCATCACCTTTGTTTTCGAAACCCCAATTGCTTCATAATTGGCTTTCGAATAAATCGAAATAAAGGAAATGTCGTTCATGTAAAGCAAATATTGCTTCCACAAGGGTTTGTCGAGTCCAAACTCATGCTGTATGGCTAATTTAGTTTTTTCATCGCTGCGCTGGCCTGTTGCCAATTCGTCAGGCGTAGGAAACGATGCACTAAACAAAAAGAAAACCACTGTGGCCACACTTATAAAAATAAGCAGTCCGTAAAGAAGTTTTTTAAGTAAATAAGAGGCCATTATGAATGATGAATGTTTAGAATTTTATAAATTTTTTTTCATTTTTCGGATTAATTCTCTGTGGCTTGGCAAATCGGTTGACGGCCAACTAGCAATAACGCTTCCTTTTTTAAATAAAATCAATCCGGGGTTGCTTCTAATAATAGATTTTAAATTGGTTTGATCGCCGTAATAAAATTTGAAAGGCAATTGATATTCATGCCTTAAAGCTTCGGCATCGCTTGGCGAGGTGGATGTAAGCGCCCAAAACGAAAACTTTGTTTTTGTGGTCCATTCA
>CAMDXE010000020.1 GCA_945878925.1 Chitinophaga pinensis | reverse complement strand
TCCTGCTTTGAGTATTTGCATAGCACCAAACGAGTTGGCTACTTTTTTTGGGTTTAAGTTTTGTACTTCATTTTTCATAAAGTGTTCCAATCCTACTACCTGCAGTTTGGTCAACCACTCGTTTTGATCAAAAACACTTTCGAATATTTTATAGAAAGGCATTGGGTAAAAAAACGTTTCGCCCAAGGTGTGTTCCATTTTTGTATAATAGGAATGCAATTCGCCAAACATTTCGGTGGCTTGCCAAGTAAGCGCCATGCGTTTTCCTGTAATTGGGTTAAAAATTCCAGCCGCAACGCTCGACGACCTATTTTGCGTAGGGCAATCGAACACCATCACCTTGGCCCCTTGCAGAATAAGTCTGTTGGCTAAAGTAGTGCCTGCCAGCCCGCCGCCTATAATACTATAATCGTACACCGCTGCGAATTTAATATACCTTGGTTACGAAAGAAATTAATACTTGCCCATTATTATTGAAACGGAGACAATATATTTGCAAGGTCATTTTGAAAATCACGCATTCCTTTTCATTCTTTTTATGTCTATCCCTATTTGCGCAGGCTTTTGGGCAAAGTGATTCTTCAAAAAAAATACATCAAAAAATTCGGCCTGTTTTTATTTCATTACAGGATATTGAATCGCTCAAACACAATATCCAAGCTTTCGATACCTCCTTAAGTGGATTCAGTCAAATCAATCCTTTCCGCAAACAAGGCATGCCCTATCAAGACCTTGGCCTTATTGGAACCCCCAGCCAACCACTGAGCATTAACGGCCTGAAACCCAGTGGTTTTAATTTAGGATTTAATACAATGGACGCATGGTTCTTTCCCATTAACGGATCGGACGACAAACTCGTTATGGCCCCTTCGGCCTATACAAAACTGAATTACGCTCAAGGCGATAAGGAGCTTATTTTCATTGAATTACTGCATACGCAAAACATCACCAAGCGCTGGAATTTTGGGCTCGAATACAGTCGTCTAAAAACAAACAATTACCTGTATTACAATTTAAGTGGCCAAGTTTATTCTAAAATCAGAATTTCGAACCTCTACAATGCAAAACTCTTTAGCAGTTTTCGGTCAAAATCGGATAAATATTACGTCCTTGGTGCGATTACTTTTAACAAATCGTTGGCACGCGAAACCGGAGGCTTGTCAAACCCACTATCGTTTGATACCACTTTTGGGCAATTGCGGGTTTTTAACAATCCATTAATAAATGCCACCAATAGTGTGCTTGAACCTGCTGTTAACTTTACTCAATTTTTTCGATTTGGGAAAACAAGCCTTATCACCCAAAAAAAAGATTCGAGCCGTAGTGATACCCTCGGCTTAAATTTTAGCCCAAAAGGTTATTTTTTTCATACCCTAAATGCCTCTCAAAGTCGGTTTCAATTTGAAGACCCTACGGCCGACACCCCATACTACAAGCCACATTTTACGCATGGCATCAACGATTCGATGGTATTAAAAACATTCACAAATTCGGTTGGGTTTTTGCTCAAAACTCTTTATAAAAATATAACTAATATTAGCAAGGCAAGTGCCGAATACAGTAATATTGGAGTTTTCAATTCAATAATTGGGCAGCTGGCCTATTCCAATTTCTCACTCAAAGCCGATCATAACACTTCTTTAAATTCAAAATATGGAGATTTGCAATTCAATGCACATGGCCAATGGTTTTTAGCAGGTTTTAATGCCAGCGATTATCTGATGATGGCGGGTTTGCAATGGACTTATAAAAACAGAACGAAACTTTGTGCAAGTGTGAGCAGCCAGCAACATCAAGTCGACCATTTCCAAACCATAGGTTTTACATCGCCCATCAAATGGAACCAAAGCTTATCGCCAACACAGCGTCGGAATTTTGAGGCTTCAATCGACTATCTGCCTTGGAAACTTAAAGCAGGCTTACAAGCTTCAAAATTTCAAAATTTTGTACTTTATTTTCCAAATGCGGCTCCTCAAGGAATCGATTTTGATTATCTTCATCTTTTTGTTTCTCATCAAATTAAACTTAGAAAATTTTATTGGCAAAACAGAATTGGCATTCAAGAAGCAGGCAAAATATACCCTCTTCCAAAATTTTATTTAGCTGGAGGAATTTTTATAGAAAATAAGTTTTTTAAGAAAAATATGTTAGCGCGCATCGGCTTCGATTATCACTACAACAGCCAATTTTATGCCAGCGCCTACGATCCAAGCATTCGTCAATTTGTTTGGCAAAACACAACGCGCATTGGCCATTACCCTTATATCGACTTCTATTTAAGTGCTCAGGTGCAAACGATGAATATTTATATTCGTTTCGAACATGTCAATCAAGGGCTTTCTGGAACACGCTATTATGCTACTCCAAATTATCCTAACCCACCTCGTTTCTTAAGATTTGGTGTAAATTGGCGCTTGTTTAATTAAAATTATAAATCCATCGCTCCGTGAATTGAAGCAGTGCCTCATCGAAGCCGCAATTCTTTGATATTTAATAGCGGTGTTTGACAAACAAAAAGCAAGCATTGCTTTAACTAGCTGTTTTCGTTTGCTCTGCCGCTCTAATAAATATTAGGTCTTTTGATTTATTGTAAATGTAAATTAAAGCTTACCTTTCTAAAGTGCCTTTGCGCTTCATTGCTCATTTACTTTTTTAGTTCACTGATTCGCTGTTTACTTTCAAAGGTGTTCATGAACCTTCGGTTTGCTTGCCCAAAAAAGTAACAAAAAAAGGCACCAACAAAACCAACTTCAAAATTTTCGTCAAATTTTCTTGTTGCCCAAAATTTCTCTATCGGTTTATGCCTCATCTTATAAGCAAGCTCAACTAAAAATTTTGCAGTTCGCTCTTTTCTTGGATGCCAACCGCACCCTTTCGGACGCTGCCTTACAGTTAATCATTTGTTGTAAATTAAGGTGTCCTCTTACAGGAAAATGTCTAAGAAACATTCACCCTTAGATGGTCAATATTCACATTTATTGAGTATGAATTAAATGAAGGTTAGACCATTATCGACTAAATTTTTCGCCTACAAATTATCGAAAAAATAACGCGAAATCTTATCCATTAAATGAACACGGTCTTTGCCTATTACATTATGTGGGTGATGCGGATAAACGAAATAATCTAATTGGACGCCATCTTTTATACATTTTTCGACATACTGTAGCGAATGTTGCCATAGTACCACATCATCTTCTCCCCCATGTATCATTAGCAATTTTCCTTTTAAATTTTTTGTATAATTAAGGAGGTTGTTAGTTTTATAGCCTTCGGGATTTTCTTCGGGCGTATCCATATATCTTTCGGTATACATAATTTCGTAAAGCCCCCAATCAATCACTGGTCCGCCGGCCACTCCCACTTTATAAACGCCGGCATTTCTGGTCATTAAACTTGTGGTCATAAATCCGCCAAAACTCCAACCGTGAATCCCAATTCTATTGACATCCACATTAGGCAAACTTTTCAAAAAATCAACCCCCACTAACTGATCTTCCATTTCCACAGCACCCAGTTGACGGTGCACAGCTGCTTCAAATGCATGGCCTCTGTTCATCGAGCCTCGTCCATCGATGGTAAAAACATAATAGCCCTTTTGAGCCATATACTGCATCCATAAATTTGCTCCACCCAACCAGGTGTTATTTACCAATTGCAAATGAGGACCATTATACAAATAAACAATCACAGGATATTTGGCATCGGGGTTAAAATTTATGGGTTTAATTAATCGGTAAAATAATTCGGTACCATCCTTCGCTTTTAGGGTCCCCAAGGATGTTTCGCCAAGTTTATAATCGGTTAAAGGATTTGGGGCTGTGTGCAAGAGATGTTGTTGCTGGCCTTCGGTTGATACTATCTTAATTTCTCGAGGCGTGGTAGCGTTTTGGAAATGATCAATAAACCAGTCGCCATTAGGGCTAAGAATTGATAAGTGCGTTCCGGAGTTTTTAGTCAATAGCTCAACTTTACCTGTTTTAAGGTCAATGCTTAAGGTGTTTCTTTCGCTTGGGATTGGCAATGTTGATGACACAAAAAGTTTTGATTCTTTTTTGTTCATGCCCAACAAATCGGTTACCACCCAATTGCCTTTCGTCAACTGTTTTATCAACGTTCCTGAAACATCATAAAGGTAAAGATGATTATATCCATCGCGCTCGCTCCACCAAATGAATTTTGATGGGTCTGTTTTCAAAAAAGTTAAGCCATGCTGTGGTTCCACATATTTGGCATCTGTTTCTTCAAATAGCGTTTTAATTAATGCTCCGTTCGAAGCATCGTATTGGTTGAGCCAAACATGATTTTGTGCTCTATTTACAATCGCAACATACACCGATTTATTGTCGGGACTCCAAGTAATATTGGTCAAATACTGATCGAGAGGTTCACCCGTTTTTAAATAGATAGTAGCTTGGGTTAGGGTATTATAAATTCCCACCGAGGCATGATGGCTTGGTGTTCCTGCAATGGGGTAACGAATAGTGCGCGCATCGGCAGGACGTGTTTTTAATTGATAAATTGGATATTCGGCCACCATGTGCTCATCGAGGTGATAGAAAGCCAGCTGAGCTCCATCGCTGCTCCAAAACGTTCCTTTCACAATACCAAACTCGTTGCGATGAACGGCTTGTCCATTAATAATACCTGGTTTTTCATCAAAGGTTATTTGTTGGGTATTAATATAAAGATTACTTCCTTTGGTATACGCTACTTTTCGATAATCATAATTAAAATCGGCATTTTCCATTTCTTCGGCATTATAGACTACGAGCTTATAAGCCGTTTTTTTGGTCACATCGTATTCTATTACTTTAGAGGCAAAATTGAATTTAAAATGAGTTGCACTCAACCAAGTAACACGGGGTAGTTTTTTTAAGGTATCGCAACCCATGGCTTTTAGGGCAAGATCTATTTCTGATTTTGATACCGTTAGGGTAACTTTATTTGTTTTGGCTTCGCGAATTTGCAAGGTATTGCCCTGCGCTTGCGAAAAAAGCGACGACTTTTCTATCCATTGCAATTGATCCAGGTTTTTGGGAATCAACTTGCCTCCTGCTCCTAACACAGCCTCTTCAATTGTAAATGTTTTATCTTGTGCAATAGCCGATTGCGATAAAAAAATGCTAAGCGATAAAAAAAGTATGCCCAGGCTTAAGAATATCAGTTCTTTGGTGTTTTTCATGATTTTTGGTTTTGTTTTATTTGTGATTTTTAAGACTAAAAGATGATGAATTAAATTTCGCACAAACAAAGGTGTTTTTTTTCGAAATATGGCCATGCGAGACGCTAGTTTTTATTGAAAATTTAATGTGTTTGACAATAAAAAGTTAAAACAAATTTTATATCCACTGTCACTTATTCACACCTATATACCTCTACCGAATAACAAAAAGCTTCAATTGTGTTAAAAAATTTACCATTTCTAAATTTAATTTTAGTAAGATTGTATCCTAATTAGTATGTCTATAAGAGCTAAATTCCTAATTTTAACCCTATTGGTATTTCTTTTTGAGAGCTGCAAAAAGGAGGATGTCATCGAAGTTATTGTTAACAAACCCATAGATTATGAAAATATATCGACGGCAAAAGTCGAAAATTACATCAATCGTATCTACATCGATTTATTAGGAAGAGAACCCTTAGATTCGGAAACTATCAGAGATGTTAAGCTACTTCGTGCCGACACCTTAGGCTACAAAAGCCGAAAAACACTCATAACTCGCCTCATGACCGACACCTCCTTTGTTGTTGGCGACTCATCCTATAAACGCGCTTATTACCAACGATTATACGATCTAAGCAAGGCGCGTTTATTAGAAGGCGCTGGCGAAGAAGAGTTTTATCAGCAGATAGGCAATGCCATGTTTGGGTTAAAAGTTTCAAGATTATTGGGCGATTCAATTGGCGTTTTTTCGGCAATGGTTACCATAAACCGTTGCCTTAATGTTATCAATTCGAGGCGTAATTTTCAATTGGGAAAAATTAAGATTAGCGATATGTATGCCTACATGCTCGACAATCCAATTTTTGACATCATCAATATGAATACCCTGAATTTTGTAAATGCCACCTTCGACAATATGATGTACAGGTTTCCCTCGCGTGACGAATTTGTAATTGCCTACGATATCATTGACAAAGGAAAAGGAGGCTCCTTATTTGGAGGATTTGCAACCAATAAACCTGAATATTGCCAAATGCTGGTGCAATCTATAGAGTTTCATGAGAGTATGGTTAAATGGTGTTACCTTACCCTAATTGGAAGAGAACCTACGACCCAAGAATCGTATAATTTATTGCAAGATTATTATGTAACTAAGGATTTACAAACTGTTCAAACTTTAATATTAATGACGGATGAATACGCACATTTCTAAAATCGCTATTTTTTGCATGATGCTTTTTTTGGTTAGCGCATGCAAGCGCGAAAATTTTATAACCAAATTTGAAGTCGAAGAAACGCCATCCTTTGGCGACAACCTCAACAAAGACAAGGATAAAACGAATATTGAATTTCACAGTATTCTAACCACCAACCTCTTTCAAAAACCTTCATCGGTAACCGAATTGAGCCGTACAGATAGGGTCATTCAAAGTTGCGGCGACAAAACGCTTATCAACGAAGTAATCATCAGCAACTACATGAATACAAGTTTTGTGATTTTACCATCGAGACAGATGATGGTGGACAGTACCGAAAAATTTGTAATCGACACCTACATTCGTTTTTTTATCCGACGCCCATCAGAGGCCGAAAAAACATGGTTTATAAATTTTATAAATGCTAATAAATCAAATCCCAGTTTTAGACCCGAATTGGTGTATTCGTCCTTTGCTGCATCTGATGAGTACATGTTTTATTGAGAGAGTGTGAGTACAGAGATTAGGAGTACAGAGTACGGAGATTGGGAGTACAGAGATTGTGAGTATAGAGATTAAGAGTACAGAGATTGTGAGTACAGAGATTGTGAGTATAGAGATTGTGAGTACAGAGATTAGGTGTACAGAGATTAGGAGTACAGAGATTATGAGTACAGAGATTAAGAGTACAGAGATTAGGAATATATAGATTAGAAGTACAGAGTACAGAGATTATAAATATGAAGAGTTCTAGGTATTCCTTACTTAAAAAATAAAAATTATGAAACGAAGAGAATTTGTAAAAAAAGCTGCAACACTTACCGCTGGTAGTATTGTGATGCCTTATTTACTGCCTTCGGGCAGGGTATTTGCCAAAACAAATGCACCGCTTGCCGAGCATGTGGTGTATGTGATATTTGGTGGCGGATTGCGGCAACAAGATTCTATCCTTAAGCGATATTTAGCCGATAGCCAAGGGTTTAATTCCGAAGGAAATATTTTAAACAACATGCTCGACGGTGCAGCCCCTACAAGCAAAGTGGCTTATGGTATTGGCGAAGGTGGCACATCGCCTATTCCTAAAATATTATCACAAAGTTTGCAGACTCAGGGAACTATTTTTTCCGAAATGCGAGCCATTTCGGGAGGGCATTATGGCGGCCTAAACTCATTGTTAACTGGCAGTGGAGTTGCGGGACAAGGGTTAAAAGTTAGGCCCATTAACCCCACCGTTTTCGAATACGCCCGAAGGTTTGGTGGATTCAAAGCAACCGATACCTGGTTTATTGGCAACTCCATTGGCAATTCGCTTCCCCTGCTAAATTCGAGCAAGCACCCTGATTTTGGTTTACCCTATGGCGCCAATTTTTTTGCCCCCAATATTACCTTCGGCAGCGATGGATATGCAACCTTAAAAAACGCAAAAATTTACCACCCACAAGAGGAGTTGGAACCTATGTATAAAATGAAGAATTTTTTAGATAATTCATTTAATATTAAAAAAGGCGACATGCCGGGCATAAAAAATACAGACGAAGAACGCACTCAAATCAAAGAATTTATAGCTAATACATTTATTCGCCAAGCCGCAGGCCAAATTCCAATGCCACCAGTTGGTGGTGGCGATGGCGCTACCTTGGGCTATGCAGCCGAAGTGTTAAGAGTATTCAAACCCAAGCTTTTGGCTGTAAACATGAGCAGCATTGATGGATGCCATGGCAATTTCACAGGCTACTTGCAAGCTATGCACCGTGCCGATCATGCCTTGGGCTTTTTATGGAATTATATCGAAACCCAAATTCCGGAGATGAGTGGCAAAACCATTTTATGTTTTGTGCCCGAATGTGGCCGAAACAAAGACCATAACCCCATACTCGATGCCAACGATTGGTATGGTTACGATCACGGCGATTCGAACTCGTTGCGTGTATTTGGTGGAATGGTAGGCCCCAATGTTCAAAGAAATTTGATGGTAGGAAACGAAGCCAACCCCATAGGAAAGGTAACCGATTTTAATTTAACCATTGCCGAAATTTTAGGGTATAAGAGCGAAGTGAAAAGTGCTGGCATTATCGACCCTCAAGCCCAAAGTTTATTTGATAGAATTTAAAGAAACAGCATCAGCACTTATGACCTCAAAATTTCTAAGCTCATTTTTAGTTGCCATAGTTTTTATGTCGGCCATTTCTTGCAAAAAAGATGTGGCCTTAGATAGCATTAATCCTTATGACGGCTGGACTACTAAAACCCGAGGAGAGGTTCAACCTAATTTAAAAATAGACCCTAACAGCATTGAGGGCCTTCACAAAAACATTTTCAAACCTACTTGCGCCAATAGCGGTTGCCATGATGGAAATTTTGAACCTGATTTTCGAAGCATCGAAAGTTCTTACAATACCCTCATCAACCGAGCAGCCACCAATACCGATCCCCTAAATCCATCTTTCGTTTTGAGGGTTATACCCGGCGATGATGCCAATAGCATGCTCTTGCACCGCATTTTAACTTACATTCAGGGTTCGCAAGGCCAGATGCCATTAACCACAGACCCCGGAAGCGATTGGCCCGACAAAAAATTACAATATATACAAAACATTACCAATTGGATTAAGGATGGGGCGAAAGATCAATTTGGAAAACTTGCAGTCGATCATGATTTTAGGCCTCAATTAGGTGGGCTAATTGTTTTTGCCGATGGATCGTCTACCCCATTGCCTCACGCCAACAATACACCAGTCGAAATTCCAGCAGGCACCAATACCATCAAAATTATGGTAGCTTATGGCGACGATAAAACCCCCGTAAAACTTTTTGGCACCACCACTTTAAACCATTCGCTTACGCCATACGATTATCCTGGAATTGAGCAAAGTATGAATACCGAATCGTCGGCCTATAATGCCAAGGGAATATTGGGCTTTGTAGATTATTGGCACAGCATCACCTTATCGGTAAGTTCGCTAGGTGCGGCTCCAAACGATGTAATATGGTTAAGAACACAAACCACCGACAACATTAACCCGGCAGTGTATATACCCGAAACCACCACTTCCTTTAATACCAAAAAATATTTCGCTTTGCGCATACGATGAAAGGCTTACATTTAAATAGCATTTGGTTTATGATAGCGATGACTTTGTTCATGGCCTTGCAAAGTTGCACGAAAGAGGACCCCATTACCGAAAGTCCAGTCCCATTAATTAGGCTTATTTCGGTATCGTCCAAAAACTTAAAACAATTTAAAGATAGCTTGGTTATTGTTATCGAATATACCGACGCCGATGGCGATATAGGTGAAACCAACCCCGATATCAATGATTTAGAAATAAAAGATCAACGCCTTAGCAAAGCCGATTATTATTTTGTGAAACCCCTTACTCCACCAAATGCCAATATTAAGGTAACCGGAACTATTGCGGTGCAAATCAAAAATACGTTTCTGTTGGGCTCTGCCGATAGCGAAAACACAAGCTTCGAGCTGCGCCTGCGCGATCGGGCTGGGAACTGGAGCAACAGCGTAAAGACGGCTGTAATAACCATCAACAAATAAGAAATTCACTATGAAGCTTAGCCTAAAAAACATAACCCAAACAAAATGCTTTAAAGCAGGAATTGTGTTTTTGATGCTTTGTATTTCATGGCAGTCATGGTCGCAAAACACCACCTATAAAATGGGCAACAACCAAGTTTACGACTGTCGTGCCAAGCTAACCGACAGCGAAGGCAATAAGGTAAACACAAAATGGTATGCGAGTAACGAAGATTATATTTTTACAGTTATTGTTACAGGAGCTAGTAAAATAAATGTAACCTTTGGCGGGGGATTCGACATAGAAGCTAAAGCCGATTATTTAAAAGTTTACGATGGAAAAGACACCAATTGTACCCTCCTTAAAAAATACGACAACAGTTCAAAGCCTTCAGCCGGCATTTCAAGCTCCGACAGTTGCATAACCTTCTATTTTCATTCCGATAAATTTGTAAATGGCAATGGTTTTGAATTAAACTGGGAGGCAAAAATAACCAAAGTACGTCAGCCTAAGTTTAATGCCATAGCCAATCCAACTTGTAACTCTACCAAAATAAGGGTCATACTCGATCAGCGTTTTAATTGCGATTCAATTTCAGCTTCCAATTTCAAATTGAGCGGCGTTTTAAGTACAGCCATTACTCTGGCCACCGGAATTAATTGCGATACAAAAAACGAAAGCAACACCTTCGACATCACCTTTGCATCGGGCTTAAACCAAAGCGGAAACTATGTATTAGATTTTAACAGCACTTTTAAAGATGCCTGCGATAGCGTTTGGAAAATAAATGCAAAATTAAATTTCAAAATTACCGATTGCCCTATAAAAGTTGTACTAAGCACCACAAGAGATACTATTTGTAAAGGAAGTTGTGCAACTATAAGCGCCGTTGTTACCGGCGGCAATCCTGCCAATTATGTTTACACATGGCTTAGTGGAGGCCTTCTTGGCAAACCTCCAAAATCGGCTTGCCCAACTGTTACCACAAGCTATATTCTTCAAGTAACTGATGGCATATCTATCCCCGGAAAAGACACCATACTTATTACCGTTGTCGATCCTCCCAAAGCCCAAAACGATACCAGCGTATGCCAATCGGGTGGCCCGTTTAACCTATCGGCAACCCCACCCGGAGGAACTTGGAGCGGCACCGGTATTACCAATGCTGCCAACGGAACTTTTAATCCGGGTGTTTCTAAAAATGGAACATTCACCATAACCTACAAAATTGGAAATTGCAACGACGCCGTCATCGTAACGGTTCGAGCCATAAATGCGGGGACCCCAAATGCATCATGCCCAGGGGCAAATCCATTTATGGTAAGCAATTTTAGTCCTGTTGGAGGCACATGGAGCGGCCCAAATATATCCGCTGCTGGATTAATAACGCCCCCAAATACCGCAGGGTCGTTTGTGGTTGTTTATTCGTGGAATGGATGTACTGCCAACAAAACCATTAACATAAATGCCATTAAAATTAAAAAATTAGATACCTTATGCCAATCTGTTACTACCGATACTTTTAAGTTTTCGCCAATTGGGGGGACCTGGAGTGGTCCGGGTGTTAGCAATGCCTCGCTCGGCATTAATTCACCTTCGAATGCCGGAGCAGGCAATAAATTATATATCTATATTATTAATGGATGCCGCGACACCATCAAACGAACCATACAAGGTGTGGATGCGCGCTTTGATGAAATAGCTTGCCCCGATGCTGGCCAACGTACGCTTCCTGCAGGATTGCCAGCTGGCGGATTTTGGAGCGGAAAGGGAATATTTGACAAGGTTAATGGAATATTTGATGCCGATACATTCCGCGTTCCTGGAAAATCAACTTTTGTTCAAACCAACCTCACGTATACTTCGCCCAACGGTTGCAAGGATATTAAAATAATGTATCTGCGCTATACCCGTTTTTATACCGATACCGTGCGGCGTTGTGTATCCGACACCAATTTCCTTTTGCAATACAATTTTGTTCAAAACGACCCATGGAACACTTATTTTACGGGCTCGGCAGCTATTTTAGGCACCACTATTTATGCCCAAAAATTTAGTCCAAAACTGGCAGGCATTGGCACCATACATCAGATTATTGGTGATGCCAACGGATGCAAAGACACCTTAATCATAAAAATTTACCCAAGGGCAAATGTCCAAAAAGATACTATTTTTTGTGTAGCCGACGACCCCTTCAAATTATTTAATGGCGAGAAAAAAGGAACATTTTCGGGCAAAGGCATTACCAACGGAGCAACCGGTATGTTTAATCCTGCCTTAGCCGATACCGGCAATCATAAAATAATATTCACCCTTCCCGGAAAATGTGCCGATACTATTAAAATAAGGGTCAAAGGACTTCCGAAAATTTCACTATCGGGGCTTCAAAACTATTACTGTTTTAAAGATACCGTCGACCAAATTGTTTTAAGTCCAAGCGGAGGACTGCTTACAGGAAATGGCATTGTTGGAACTACTTTTAATCCAAAAATTGCAGGTTCGGGCAACCACAACATTACTTACAAATTTGGCATTGGAAAATGCGTCAGTCAAATCGTTCAACAAATTTATATAGCCGATACCTTAAAACTTAATTTCACCAGCAATAAGGATTCGGTATGTGTTGGCACAACGGTAACCTTAACGGCTAAGGCCACGGGTGGATCCAATAATTACACCATCAACTGGAGCAGCGGACAATTTAACGTAGTGTCTATTTATGTATTAGGTCTTAATACCACGGTTTATAAGGTAACCTTAAAAGATGGCTGCAGCGATTCAATAGTAAAACAAAAAACGTTGTTGGTGCATCCTCCACTAAGCAGCAATAGCACCACCAGCCCAATTCAATGCTATGGGAAACCAGGTTTTGTGGATTTAAAAATGAGTGGAATAGGCCCCTATAAATATACTTGGAATACTATTCCTCCCCAGTTTACATCCATTATTAATGCGCCGGCAGGCAATAAATACAAAGTTTATGTAACCAATATCCAAACCGGATGCCAATACGATACGATTGTATCTATCCCCGGTTATCCAATGATTCAGGCCTATTTTTCATATTCGCCTAATGGCCAATGCCTCAACAGTCACGACGCCAATTTGCAAATTATTAATTTGAGTACAGGAGCCGATACAGGCTATTGGGATTTTGGCGATGGCACGCGTGTTCCCTATAATGCGAGTACAAATCCATGGCATCTTTACGACGGTTTATCTGAATTTTATTTTGTTAAATTAAAAATTGCCAACAAAGGAAATTGCATGGACAGCCTCACCCAAAAAGTATGTGTAAAAGATAACGATGCATTTGTATTGCCCACTGCCTTTTCTCCAAATGGTGACGGGATAAACGACATTTTCCGATTCGAAACCGCTGCCGTGTCCAATGCCCACATGGCCATATTTACACGATGGGGCGAAAAAGTATTTGATAGCCGAGATTATAAAGAAGGATGGGATGGAACGTTCAAAAACGAACCTTGCCCTACTGGCGTATACATTTATTATTTTACCTATAAGGGCAAAAAGACCGCCAATAAAATAATTAAAGGCACTTTGTTTTTGAAACGATAAGTCTATTCAACAACTTTTCCAAAGTTCTAAACTTTGGAAAAGTTTTAAAAGCCACTATTCCTCCTTACTGTTTTACCTTTCTTAATCCATATTAAGCTTTATCAACACTATTTTTTTATTTTTAATATTGGGTAGAGCCTGCAATTCCTTCAACATATTTAATGAATAATCTACCATAAACCATTGCCAATATGCGATGATAATTATATCATATTTACTAACTTCTATTACAGGATTACCTTTCATTAATTTCAAATAATCTGAAATGTTAGTATTTAGTATCAGGTTATTTTTGCTTTTTCTGATAAGTAGATCACCCACATCCTTCGCAAAAAAGGATAGGGGTCCGTAACAATTAGCCCAAGTATTAACATGATTACCTGCTGAATCAAAAACCCTAAATTGTACTGGCCTGAAGTGATTCGCTGAAAGGCTGGAATCTGATTTAAATTTCGGTTCAAAAACTTTTATAAAAAAGCTATCATTGGCAAAATATGTATTTAGGGTATCAATTTTATTTTTAACTAAATATTCTACACGTTTTTTCTCTGAAATCCCGCTATAACTGACCCTCAACAAACGACTATACATTTTTGTGTTTTGACAAGAACTGACTATTAAAAATAATAATGAGAATAGAATTGTTTTTTGATTTCTGAGGTTAAAGTTCATATAGATTGAAATATATAAGAATCCATTAATCATCATTTTTATTCAATAACTTTTCCAAAGTTCTAAACTTTGGAAAAGTTTTACATGCCCCCCCCTTTAATTCTGTATTTTCTCTTTCTTCCGGCGCGTCAATTCCTGAGTCAATAGCGAGAGTTCGCGGCCCATTTGCCCTGCCATGCTGCTGTTTTCTTGTGCCCTGCGTCCAAGATAAGGCATCACCGATTTTATAGGACCATAAGGCAAATATTTAACAACGTTATATCCTTGTGCAGCTAAATTGAAACTGATGGTATCGCTCATACCAAACAATTGGGCAAACCAAAATCTGGGATCTTTATTTTCTATTCCAGCCTCATGCATCATTTTGGCCAAATATATAGAGCTGTTTTCGTTGTGAGTACCTGCACAAACCGAAACAATATCACGGTTTTCAATGCAAAGTTTTAGGGCTTGGTCAAAATCGCTGTCACTATCGGCCTTGCTATCCTGTATCGGGCTTGCGTATCCCATTTTCGAAGCGCGTTCGGCTTCTTTTTCCATATACGCGCCACGCACGAGTTTAAACCCAAGGGTGTACTTATTCGCTCGCGCCTCGTTTATCCATTTCTGCATCAGTTCTAAGCGTCCCTTTCGGTAAAGTTGCACCGTTGTATAAATTACCGCATGGCCGTTATTGTATTTGGCCATCATTTCGTTAACAATATCATCAATCGGGTTTTGTATCCACGACCATTCGGCATCTACAAATAAGCGCATATTATGTTCGGCGGCGGCGGCTCCTAAGGCATCAAACCGGTTTTTAAGGATATAATATTCATTGAGTTCCTCGGAATCTAATTTTTGACCGGCATCCAGTTTTTCGAGCAAAGCCACTCTCGCTATTCCTGAGGGTTTGAATACACAAAATGGATATTCCGATTTTCCCGTCGCCTTCAAAATTGTATTTTTTATTTCGTGGAGATTTTGGTCAAAATCTTTCTCATTACCGTGACCCTCTACTGAATAATCTAAAATGGTTCCCACTCTATTTTTAGCCAATATTTTTACCGTTTCATCGCATTCGTCGATGGTTTCGCCACCGCAAAATTGCCAGAATACTGTTTTTTTGATTAACCCTTTTATTGGAAGCCCAATGGTTAAAAAAAATGTTGAAACAGGTGGACCAAATTTTACAAGGATTGGAAATTTGAAAATGCTAAAAATAAATTTGGCTTTTTTAAGTTCAGCATCGCTCATATGCTTAAAAGCCACTTTGATATTTGAAAATGAAAGGGTAAAAGGCTGCATGGTATTGCAGCAAAATTAGACTTAAATACCCGTTATTCGGTTTCAAAATATTAAGAATTTTTCAACTAAATAGAGCCTTCAAGTCTTTATGGTTTTTGCAATATTTTATTTTGAAATAGCCATAAATTTAAACCCCCTCATTCCTTTCAATTTTAGTAATATTGAAACATGATAAAACATGCAGCCTTTGGAGTGCTTTTTTGTGGTTTTAGCCTTCTAGCATTTGCTCAAAAAAGCATCACCCTCGACGATATATGGAAAAATGGCACCTTTGCTTCAAGAGGGGTTTCGGGATATGTGCCGCTCAAAGATGGCAAAACCTATTGCCGAAAAATTAGCAATTCGTCGGGCGGCCAATTTGTAGTTAAATACGACTATCAATCGGGCATAGCCTTAGATACTTTAATCCATAACGGACGTATAGCGTCGAATAATGCTTTAGCATCTTTTCAGTTCGAAAGCTTTAGTTTGGATGCCACCGAAACCAAGGCCATATTAAGCCACAAAACCGAACAATTATACAGACACAGTTTTGCCGCCGAAAGCTTCGTGCTGGATTTGGCCACGTCTAAAATTAGTCTGATTCATTCCCAAAAAATACGGATTCCTACGTTTGACCCCAAAGGAAATTTTGTGGCTTTTGTGGCCGACAATAATTTGTATATCAAAGATCTTAAAAAAAATAAAGTAAAACAGGTCACCAAAGATGGGCAACGCAATGCCATTATTAACGGATCGGTCGATTGGGTATATGAAGAAGAATTTAGCATGAGCACGGGCTATCAGTGGAATGAAGATGGCTCGGCATTGGCTTACTATAAATTTAACGAAACCAAGGTTCCCGAATTTTCGATGACCCTTTTCGATGGACTTTATCCTACGAATCAAACCTTTAAATACCCCAAAGCGGGCGAAGCCAATTCGGTTGTCGATGTGTATGTTTATTCGTTAAAAGGGGGCAAATCGGCAAAAATGCTTTGTGCTTCCGAAAACGATCAATATCTGCCGCGTATCACATGGACCAAAAATCCAACACTTTTATCCATTCAACGCCTCAATCGTTTACAAAATAAATGGGAAATTTTGTTGGCCGATGCCAAAACTGGTCAAACGAGGGTATCGCACGAAGAAACCGATGCCCGCTATATTGACATTACCGACGATCTTACCTATTTGCCAGGAGGCGAACTTATGTTGCTTACCAGCGAACGCGATGGATACCGCCATATTTATTTGCACAAAGTAGATGGTCCCGAAATTATGCAAACTACAAAAGGCGCATGGGATGTGGCCGAAATATTGGGCTACAACGAGCAAAGCAAGCAAGTGTATTATTCGGGTTATGAAGCCTCATCCTTAGAAAAACATATTTATAAAATTGACTTAGACGGCAAAAACAAAACCGACCTCACCCCTTTTCCTGGCATGCATTCGGCTACTTTTAGCGCCGATTTTAGTTATTTGTTACACAGCGTTTCTACCATCAATAGCCCCTCGGTTACAAGCATTATTAATTCAACAGGCACCCAATTGAGAATATTAGAAGACAACCATGCCTTGGTTTTGAAAATGCAAGATTATAAATTATCGCAAGCCAACTTTAGCCAATTGCCCATTCAAAACAATGTGGACTTAAACTATTGGATTATAAAACCCAACGATTTCGACATCAACAAAAAATACCCCTTACTCCTCTTTGTATACGGTGGTCCGGGTTCGCAACAGGTTATCAACGCTTGGGGAGGCGCAAATTATTGGTGGCATCAAATGCTTGCCAACGAAAAAGGATATATTATAGCCTGTGTCGACAATAGAGGAACCGGTGCCCGTGGAGCCGAATTTAAAAAAATGACTTATAAACAATTGGGTAAATTTGAAAGCGATGATCAAATTAGTGCGGCCAAATATTTTGGCAGTCTGCCTTTTATCGATTCAACGCGCATAGGCATTTGGGGTTGGAGCTATGGCGGTTTTATGAGCAGTACTTGTTTGGCCAAAGGCGGCGATGTGTTTAAAGCAGCTATAGCCGTAGCACCGGTTACCAACTGGCGATTTTACGACAATATTTATACCGAGCGTTATATGCAATTGCCCAAAGATAATGCCGATGGCTACGATTTGAATTCACCTATAAATATGGTCGAAAAATTAAAGGGAAAATACCTTTTGGTTCACGGAATGGGCGACGACAATGTGCATTTTCAGAATTCGGCAGAAATGGTCGAAAAAATGGTAGAACAAAATAAAGCCTTCCAATCGGCTTATTATCCCAATAAAGCCCATGGAATAAGCGGTGGAAACACCCGATTGCATCTTTATACCTTGATGACAAATTTTCTGTTAGAAAATTTGTAGGGGGAATTTCAGAAATAAGTTATTAATTGCCACCCTATTTAAAAAAAATTATGAGCAACACACCTAATCAATCACATCCAAAAGGACTGTATTTTTTATTCTTTACAGAAATGTGGGAACGATTTAGTTATTATGGAATGAGGGCCATCTTCATTTTGTTTATGACTAAGATTTTATTTTTATCCGATGCCGATGCCTCTCAAATTTACGGAAGCTACACCGGATTGGTTTATCTCACTCCTTTATTGGGCGGATACCTTTGCGACCGTTTTTTGGGCAATCGAAGAAGTATTGTGATTGGAGGCGCTTTGATGGCCATAGGCCAATTCTTCATGTTTTTAAGCGCTTCCTCGGGAGGACCCTCCGGAATTTCCTTGATGTGGATGGGATTAACGGCCTTAATTATTGGAAACGGTTTTTTTAAACCCAATATTTCTACAATGGTAGGACAGTTGTATCCGGCCAACGACCGACGTATTGATAGCGCATTTACCATTTTTTATATGGGTATCAATTTAGGTGCTTTTTTCTCTCCATTGGTTTGCGGTTCCATGGATTTTAAATGGGGCTTCTTAGCTGCATGCATCGGTATGCTCATAGGATTGGCTACCTTTATTATCTATCAAAAACAGTATTTAATATCGGAAGATGGAAAAGAAATAGGCTTGCCGGTAAAAAAATTAGATTTCAAAAGCATCCTTACGATTATAGCTTCTATCGGAATCATATTTTTTATGCTCAATTTTAAACAAATGTTTAAAAGCGATTTAGAAATCATCAGCTATTTTATTTATGGTGCCATGGTAATTATGCCCATTGTAATTTTAAGCGACAAAAGCTTATCAAAAGTGGAAATGCAGCGTATTTCGGTCATCTTTATTTTGGCTTTTTTTGTAATCTTTTTTTGGGGCGCCTTTGAACAGGCCGGCGCTTCATTAACCTTATTTGCCGATAGGCAAACCGAACGAACCCTCTTTGGTTGGGAAATGCCCGCTTCGTATTTCCAGTCTATTAACCCTCTTTCCGTAATCCTATTAGCTCCAATTTTTACCATCATTTGGGGATTTTTATATACCCGGAAACTAGAACCATCTTCTCCTAAAAAAATGGCCATGGGACTTGCACTTGTAGCTTTGGGCTATGTTGTAATTGCAATTGCCGTAAAAGGACTTGGAATTGATGATAAAGTATCGATGTGGTGGTTGGTTGCATTATATGTAATTCATACCATGGGCGAACTTTGTTTATCTCCCATTGGCTTATCCATGGTTTCAAAATTGGCTCCTTTGCGTTTATCTTCATTAATGATGGGAACTTGGTTTTTGGCCAATGCCGCAGCCAACAAATTTGCAGGTACTTTAAGTGCTTTAATTCCTCCTACAGCCGGTGCCGAAGTTACTGCTGGACCTGTGGTTTATCCTTCCTTTTTAGGATATCAAATCACTAATTTGTATGAGTTTTTTATGCTGTTTATAGTAATGACTGGAGTTGCCGCTGGAATTTTATTTATATTAAGTTCTTGGTTGCAAAAAATGATGAATGAACATCACAATGAAATTAAACCCGATTTAGACCATCAATAAATAATCCCTATTTCTGAAAGCCTTCAGCACTCCCACTGAAGGCTTTTAATTTTTAAAACATTATGTGGAAAAAACATCCTAAAGCCCTACCCTACTTATTTCTCGCCGAAATGTGGGAACGATTCGGTTATTATTTAATGATCGGTATTTTTACTTTATATCTAAAGGATGTAAAGGACGGTTTTGCTATGAACGAAGCCGAATCGGCTGATTTATACGGAACCTTTATTGCCCTTGTATTTTTAACCCCGTTTCTTGGAGGTTTATTGGCCGATCGTTATTTTGGCTATAAAAAATCAATCATTTTTGGGGGAATATTAATGGGTGTGGGATATTGCTTGATGGGCATTCACAGTTTACCCATGCTTTATGTGGCCATGACTTTTGTAATTCTTGGCAACGGTTTTTTCAAACCCAATATTTCTACCTTATTGGGTAATGTATATTCCGTTCCGGAGCACAATCATCAAAAAGACGAAGGCTACAATATTTTTTATATGGGAATCAATGTAGGGGCGTTTATCTGCAACTTTTTTGGAGCGGCATTGCAAATTATGTTGGGTTGGAAATGGGCCTTTATGGCTGCAGGAGTAGGAATGTTTATCGGCGTTTTTGTCTTTATGTACGGAGCCCGGCATTTCGAAAATTTTGTACAAAAAAAGGGAGTTGTGCCCGGCGATATGCCAATGTGGAAAATAGTTTCCATTATTTTGTTACCCGCTGTATTATTCGGTGTAATAGGCTGGCTTATTCCCGGAAATCTTTTTGGAAGCGACAGTACCGATGCTTTTATTTTAAGTTGTATACCCGTTATCTTTTTTTATGGAAATCTGTATTTCAATGCGGATAGAAATGAAAAAGGTCCTATTGCAGTGATGCTGGCCATATTTGCGGTAGTAATCCTTTTTTGGGCCGTGTTCAAACAAAATGGATCTGCCTTAAACACTTGGGCCGACCGATATACCAACCGAAAAGTAGAGGGAAAAACCGAAACCGTTTTTAATAGTCTAAAACAATCTAAATTTATTATCTATAAAAAAGATTCTGTTGAAAAATACGATGCCTTTTTCCGATTGGTAAAGGTAGATGGCAAAGTGGAAAAAGAGTTTAATTATCCTATCTATTTCCGAAACGAAAAGAAAGAAAAACTTCCTGAGGAGGAAAAACCAATCAGTGTTTGGTCAACCAATCTCAGTCAATCTATAAACCCCGGTTGGGTCATTATTTTAACCCCATTGGTGGTGGCTTTTTTTACTTGGCTCAGGCGTAAAGGAAAAGAACCCTCCACTCCTACAAAAATTGCTTTTGGATTGTTTGTTTCTGCCTTATCCGCTTTGGTTATGTTTGCCGCCGTTAAAGCCGGAGCCAATGGTGCCGAAAAAGTAAGTGTTTGGTGGTTGATATCCTGTTATGGGGTCATTACCATCGGGGAGTTATTTTTAAGTCCTATGGGTTTAAGTTTGGTTTCAAAACTAAGCCCACCGCGAATAACGGCCTTGATGATGGGGGGTTGGTTTTTATCCACTTCCATAGGCAACAAATTGAGTGGGGTTTTGGCAAGCATGTGGGATAGATACGAAGATAAAACCAATTTCTTTTTGTTAAATTGCGGATTGCTTTTGGGAGCAACGCTCTTAATGCTTACCATCCTAAAGTGGTCAAACCGGATTATGAAGGCAAAAAATATTAATTAAGAATAATGTCGAATATAACATTAGCAGAAATTCAAGATTTTAAAGGTAAATATCCTAAGCAACTATGGTATTTATTTTTGGTAGAAATGTGGGAACGCTTCTGTTTCTATGGAATGCGGGGCGTGCTCACTATTTTTATGGCCGATAAAATTTTAGGATTAGCCTTATCAGATCAGGAAGCTAACCTTAAATATGGCGCCATTCAAGCCTTTGTTTATGCCTTTACTTTTCTGGGTGGAATTTTTGCGGATAAAATTTTAGGGTTTAAAAAATCCTTGTTTTTTGGAGCGCTGGTTATGATTTCGGGAAATATAATCATAGCCGTATCGCCTCAAGATTTCTTTTATTTAGGTATCACCCTCTCCATCATAGGAACCGGTTTTTTTAAGCCTAATATTTCCTCCATGGTAGGCGATTTGTACAAAGAAGGCGACCCTCGACGCGATGCAGGATTCGGCCTATTTTATTCAGGAATTAACATTGGAGCCTTACTCGGAGGAGCCGTTTGTGTTTATTTAGGAACTAGCGAAAAATTTGGCTGGAGTTATGCATTTTTATCGGCCGCCATTGTAATGGTTATTGGCCTTGTCACTTTTCTTTTTACCAAAAAATCTTTAGGCCCCATAGGCGATTCTCCTTTGCTCAATTTAAGTATTTCGAAACGAAGAGTGCGAGAAATTGCCGTTTACATCGCTTCTATTATCAGTATTCCGCTTATTTTTATCATGATAAAAAATACCGATTATACGGATTACTTCATGTACACCATTGGCCCCTTGGCCATTCTCTATTTTATCTATGAAGTGTTTAAAGAGTCGGATATAAAATCAAGAAAAAAACTTTTAGCCGCCTTAATCTTCATTCTTTTCTCCATCATTTTTTGGGCATTTTTCGAACAGAGCGGCGGATCCTTAGCCTTGTTTGCCAAAGAAAATTTACATCCTAATTTATTGTTTTTTGAAATCAACCCAAATATCATCAACAATACCTCCAATTCATTCTTTGTCATCATCTTCAGCCCCTTGTTGGGATTGCTTTGGTTGGCCATGGCCAAAAGAAAAATTGAACCAAATACCATAATAAAGTTTGGAATTGGCTTTTTGTTCTTGGCAGCTGCTTTTTATGTTTTTTATTATACTCGCTTTTTTGCTGACGCAAATGGAAAAACATCCTTAACTGTTTTCACATCCGCGTATCTAATCATAACCTTTGGTGAACTTTGTTTATCCCCTATCGGGCTTTCTATTATGACCAAACTTTCACCCAAGCGCCTGTCGGGAATGATGATGGGCATGTGGTTTTTGGCAAGTGCCTATGGACAATACGCCGCCGGATTGTTAGGTGCCGGAATGTCGAGCCCCGATGACACTGCCACAGCATCAACCAAATTATTGGCCTACACCGATGGATATAAGCAGCTGGGCATTTATGCGCTCATCGCAGGAATCGTGCTAATAGGGATTTCTACACTTGTAAAGAAATTGATGCAGGAGGTGAAGTAGGTTGAGGTTGAGGTTGAGGCTGAGATTTAGGTTAAGGTTAAAGGATAAAGTAGAAGGTTGAGGTTGAGATTTAGGTTAAAAGGTTAAAGTGGAAAGGTTAAAGGATAAAGGTTAAAGGATAAAGTAGAAGGTTGAGGTTAAGGTTGAGGTTGAGATTAAGATTTATGTTAAGGTTAAAGTAGAAAGGTTAAAGGATAAAGTAGAAGGTTGAGGCTGAGATTAAGGTGTCACACTCACAAACCTACAAATTTTCAAATTCACGCATTTTCAAACCACCAACCTTCCAACCCCCAAACCTTCCAACCTTCTAACCATCTAACCTCTATCCATTCTTCCCAATAAAAAAAGCATAAATAAATTTGCATCTTAAATACTATTGAGTAGTTTTGCTACTCATTACTAAACATGCTCGATTCTCTGGTTTCGTCAAAAACTAAGATTAAACTGTTGCTCAAATTCTTCTTGAATGCGAGTAATACTGGGTATTTGCGAAATCTTGAAGCCGAATTTGGCGAATCCACCAATTCCATTCGCATTGAATTAAATCGTTTTGAAGAATCAGGATTGTTGAATTCGCATACCGATAAAAATAAAAAAATATTTACAGCCAATACCAAGCATCCCTTATATCCAGAGATTAATTCCATTGTTAGGAAATTTGTGGGTATTGATAAAATCATAGATCATGTGGTTTCCAAACTGGGTGAACCTGAAAAAGTATGGTTGGTGGGCAATTTTGCACGCGGACTCGACAGCAATATTATTGAGTTGTTGATATTGGGAAATGTAAACAAAGACTATCTCGACGAATTAAGCATACGCGTAGAAGAAACCATACACCGAAAATTGAATATTAAGCTAATAAGCATCGAAGATTCTTTGGTGCCTATAAGTAAAACAGAGCCTTCTTTGCTTCTTTGGAGCAAGGTTTAAAAAGGGTTTTGAATTAAATAATAACCCAAAAACCAACCAGTCATTATGTGACTGAGGTGGCGAAGCTGTGAGGAAAGGATAAAGGTTAAAGTGGAAAGGTTAAAGGTTAAAGTGAAAAGGTTAAAGGTTAAAGTTTGGAATAGCCTGTGACAGATTTTGATAAGAATGATTTACAAAGAAGGCTATTTCAATTTGCAGTGGATATTATCTTATTGATACGAAAACTCCCTAAAGGAAAAGAGTATGATGTAATTAATTACCAATTAACAAAGGCATCAACATCTTCCGGCGCAAATTATGAAGAAGCTCAAGCTGCAGTTTCAAGACCAGATTTTGCCAATAAAATAAGTATTTCCTTAAGAGAAATTTATAATAGTTGGCAAATAGATAAATACATATAATGTGTTTTGTTGTGTGAGCATCCC
>CAMDXE010000019.1 GCA_945878925.1 Chitinophaga pinensis | reverse complement strand
AAAGTTAATAAAAAAGTTATTTCCGAAAATTTTATGACCTTTTTGGATTAAGGTCAAAATTTTTCAGAACAACTTTTTAACTTACACACTTAGTGAGATACTACCCATTCCGAGGAAACAGCCTGCCCCGATTTTTATCGGGGAGGAATCTTATAAAGATGCTTCCTTCGTCAGCATGACAAATAATGTTTAATAATTATAGTAATTTAGAAATTCCTGCAGCCCTGATTCGTGTCAGCACGAATCGGAACATTTTATCCCCCCTTATCTGTATCTCCACGCTTCGAAACCATTTAGTTTATTTTGATTCAAGTGTTCCCATATCCACTTCTTCCCCAATATGCCAAAGAGTATCTGCACTTAAATCTATTTCATCGTTCAACCAGGCAACATAGTTGCCTTTATTTTTGATTTGATTAAAAATAGTTTTGTCAATCAATGGTTTAAAAACTTCCGATTGAAGATATGGCTTAATATCAGCTATTTTACTTTCTCCGTTTCCAAATACACAAGCTAATGTATAATCATCCTTTACTTCTATGGATTGTAATCTTCTCATTAGTTTAAATAATTTACCCTTCAATTTTAGTTCTTCCAAAATCTCTTGCTCCATGAAATATAGATAGGATATAAACTTTATTATTACTGATTTTATACATTATCCTATAGTTTCCTTCAATTAATTGCCGATAGTTTTCTAATTCAATTTCAGGAATCCGTCCTCCTCTTTTCGGAAATTGCTTTAAAATTTTAACTTTATTTCTAATCTTAAGAACCACATTTTTGGCATAAACTATGCTATCAAACGAAATGTATTCCTTAATGTGTTCCAATTCAGATAAGGCAAGTTCTGTCCATATTATTTGAACCATCCATTTATCTTTTTATCGGCTTCTTCTTCCGTAAGCACAGCCCCTTTTTCTATCTGCCTTTCTGCTTCTGATATTTTATTAAGAATCACT
Organism: Chitinophaga pinensis; assembly: GCA_945878925.1. GTDB lineage: Bacteria > Bacteroidota > Bacteroidia > NS11-12g > UBA9320 > JABWCE01. The sequence continues at coordinate 24,319 of CAMDXE010000019.1, read as the reverse complement.
AATCGCTCGAGTAATTCATCTATTTCTATTTCGTCGTCAAATGTTTTTACTGCCTCCAAAACTCTACTTTTTAATATCATAGTTATAAATATTTTTGTACAAATTTAGTGTAAACCATAGTATGCTACACATGAAATTCTATAATTCTAAAATTGAGTTATTAACCTTATTTTTGTTTTTATGAAATTGCTGATAGACATTGATGAACACAGTACAAAAGGCAAACTTACCCTTAACTTACTTAAAGAAATGGGATTGGATGCAAAAGAAATGCCTTCGGCTAAAGATTATGCATTTCCTTCAAACCGTAAAATAACCAGTGAAGAATTAAACTATTTGCTAGATGAAGCGGAGTTAAGTGACAACTTAATATTAAACGAGGAAATTGTAAAGTATGAGGCCAATAAAAAATAATGCGTATTGAGATTAAAACCCCAACGATGAAAACGTTTAATAGCATTGCCGAGTGGGTTGAATAAAAAAACACGAAATGAAGCAGGGAGCGTTATATTAATAAATTTTCTGATTTCTTATATCAACAAGCCGATACCATTCAGTCACTTCCACTTTGCAAATTTCCGGAATTTAGAATCAGAAAACTTATTTGCCTGTTCTATAATGATTGGGCAATTGCTATAAAACCAGAAAAGGATAAAATTGTCATCCATGCTATAATTCATGGTTCGTGGCTAAATTATTAGAAAATTATTTTAATAAAACGCTACTTGGAGTTCTCCTAAATCTTTTAAATTCCCCTCAATTTCCTAATCAATAACTTCCTAAATCCAAAATCTGCATTAGAAAATGCAGATTCGATTAAACCCAAATAAATCAATTAGTCGGTTTTTGCAAGCCTTCTATTGATTAATTTGGGTTAAATTTGCATTCAAATTTTTAAAAGATTATAGAGTATATGAACGGAATATTCAGAGTACCAAAAGCCATAAACGAACCCGTGTTGGATTATGCACCCGGAAGTAAGGAACGTATTAATTTACAGGCCGAATTAAAGCATTTGCGCAGCGTCGAAATTAAAGCAGGAATGCATATAAACGGAAAAATCGTTCATACCGATTCAAAAGTTTCTATGCATCCCCCACATGATATTGCCCACAAATTGGGAGAATTTTCACGAGGCGACGCCTCACATGTTACGGCTGCAATTGATGCGGCTTTGGCTGCAAAAAAACAATGGAGCGAACTGGCATGGGAACAAAGGGCTGCTATTTTTTTGAAAGCCGCCGATCTTTTGGCCGGGCCCTACCGCGCTAAGATTAATGCTGCCACAATGCTTTGCCAAAGCAAAAGCGTGTATCAGGCCGAAATTGATGCATCATGCGAAATGATTGATTTTTTGAGGTTTAATGTTCAGTATATGCATGAAATATATAGTGAGCAACCTTCGGAAAATTCGAAAACTATTTGGAATAAAATAGAATATCGACCCCTCGAAGGATTTGTATTTGCATTAACACCGTTTAACTTTACAGCTATCAGTGGAAACCTGCCTACCTCGGCAGCTATGATGGGCAATACTGTGGTTTGGAAACCGGCAAATACTCAAATTTACGCCGCCAATATTTTGATGGAAATATTTGAAGAGGCAGGATTGCCTGCTGGCGTTATCAATTTAATTTACGTGAGTGGCCCAACAGCTGGGGATATAATTTTCAAACACAAAGATTTTGCAGGCATTCACTTCACCGGATCTACCGAAATATTCAGACAAGTGTGGCGAGAAATTGGAAATAATATAGAAAAATACAAAAGCTATCCTCGTATAGTTGGCGAAACCGGAGGAAAAGATTTTGTGATGGTTCATAAAACAGCAGATGTAGATGTGGTGGTAACGGCTTTAAGCCGCGGCGCTTTTGAATATCAGGGGCAAAAATGTTCGGCAGCTTCAAGGGCTTATATTCCTTCAAATCTTTGGGCTGAAATAAAACCAAAACTCCAAGCCGATTTAAAATCAATGAAGATGGGGCCTACCGAAGATTTCTCTAATTTTATTAATGCCGTAATTGATGAAAAATCGTTTGATAAATTGGCTTCTTATATTGATGCCGCTAAAAAAGATTCTTCTGTAGAAATAATTGCCGGTGGAAATTATGATAAAACCAAAGGCTATTTTATTGAACCAACCGTAATTGTTGCCAATGATCCAAAATACAAAACCATGTGCGAAGAATTATTTGGCCCGGTTTTAACCATTTACGTTTACCCTGAAAATGAGTTTGAAAAAACCTTGGAAATATTGGATTCAACTTCCGAATATGCCTTAACAGGGTGCATTATAGCTCAAGATAGATACGCCATAGAAACTGCCACACGGGCTTTGGTAAATGCCGCAGGAAATTTTTATATAAATGACAAACCTACGGGAGCCGTTGTTGGTCAGCAGCCATTTGGTGGTGGTCGTGGATCGGGAACCAACGATAAAGCAGGGGCGAAAATTAATTTAATGCGATGGGTAAGCATGCGAACCATCAAGGAAACCTTTGTTCCGGCAAAGGATTACCGATACCCATTTTTGAGTACTGAATAAATAGTAATTGGTTGTTTGAAATGTAAAGAATCTCCAAATTTTCACATTTTCACATTTTCAAATTCTTAAATTGAATAATTTAAAACCACACCTAGTCTGGGTATCAAATTCGGACATCAACCGGCAAAAATGGGATGCCTGTATAGATAAGTGTGAGTGGGGCAATGTATATGCCCTTAGCTGGTTTTTGGATTTGATGACCGATAATCAATGGGACGCCATCGTTTTAGGAGATTATGAAAAGATAATGCCCATCCCCTTTCGGCAAAAATATGGGATTAATTATGCCTATCGCCCTAATTTTTGCCAGCAATTGGGCGTTTTTTCACGCAATAATGAATTACCTCCATCTGTATTAAATGGCTTTATTGAAGAAATTTGTAAAAAATATAAACAAATCCATTACCCCTTAAATCATTTTAATGATTACTTAAATGAAAAAGGATTAAAGCTAACAAAACGAACAAATTTTTTACTTAATCTAAATTCGAGTTATGAGGAGATTCAAAATAATTATTCGGATACCCTTAAAAAAAATTTAAAAACTGCGGCTAAAGCCGATCTCCAAATCCTTAAAAACATTGAACCCAATATTGCCATTGCTTTGCATAAAAGAGCATGGGATAAGTTTGTTTCGATTCCAGAACAGGATTATCTTAATTTTATTAAAATTTCAGAATTTGCGGTAAAAAACGATAGTTCCGAAACCATAGGCGTTTATAAGGATAATCAACTCCTTGGGGCATGTATACTTCTTAAATATAAAAACAAAATTTATTACCCATTTTCGGCTGTTTCACCCGAAGGCAGAAAATATTCGGCCGTTGCTTTTCTCATTAATAAAATAATAGAAGACCATTCGGGCAAAAACATAATATTTGATTTTGAAGGTTCAGATATTGCGACTGTAAAAACCTTTTACAAACGATTTAATCCCATAACCGAAACCTATTTTCAAATCGAAAAATCGAATGTATTACTAAACAAAGCAAGCAAGTTTGTAAAAAAAATAAGCGCTTTAAAAATAAAACTTTGATCAATTACCAAATCTTGATATGACCCTAAAAACTATATTTTTAGTTCCCGTTCTTTTATTGAGCATCTTCGTTCAGTCGCAAAATAATTACACCTCGTTTGTTAATCCAAGTATTGGCACCGGCGGCCATGGGCATACTTTTCCGGGAGCTACCCTCCCATTTGCCATGGTTCAGCTAAGCCCCGATACCCGCATTGACGGCAGTTGGGATGGATGTAGCGGATATCATTATAGCGATACCCTCATTTATGGCTTTAGCCATACCCACCTTAGCGGAACGGGATGCAGCGATTATGGAGATATTGCGTTTATGCCCAGTCTTCAAATCGCTACTAAGGGATTGCAGGAATCCATAGATAAATTTGATAATTCGGGAAGTTCATTTTCTCATAAAAACGAAATTTCAAAGGCGGGGTATTATTCGGTAAAATTAGATAACGGAATAAAGGTAGAGCTAACTTCTACCTTAAGGGTAGGACTTCAGCAATACACCTATTCTAAAAATGGCTATGCTTTGATAACCTTAAATTTAAAACACCGCGATGAACTTTTAGAGGGAAAAATTACAGAAATAAATAAGCATAGTTTTTCTGGATTGCGACGTTCCAAAGCCTGGGCCGAAAACCAATTGGTGTTTTTTTATTTTGAAGTGAGTCGCGATGCAGAAGACATTACAATAAGTAAAAATGAAAAAGGTGAAACAGAAATAAATTTAGGATTTAGGGTTAAAATTGGTGAAAAAATATCAATAAAAACGGCCTTGTCGAGTGCAGATGCATCTGGCGCCAAAGGCAATATGGACAAGGAACTTAAACATTGGAATTTTGAAAAAGTAAAACAAGATGCTGATAAAGCCTGGAATACCGAATTGAATAAAATAAAGGTGTATGGTGGAACAAAGGATGAAAAAGTAAATTTTTATTCAGCCCTTTACCATTGTATGATTCACCCCAATATTATGAACGATGTGGACGGGCGCTATATGGGCCGCGATAAGAAAATTCACAAGGCCGACAGTTTTAATTATTACACGGTTTTTTCGCTCTGGGATACTTACCGGGCATTGCATCCCTTATTAAATATAATCGATAAAAAACGCAGCCATGATTTTATAAAAACCTTTCAAGCCCAATACGAGCAAAGCGGTCGTTTACCCATGTGGGAACTTTGGGGCAACGAAACCAATTGTATGATAGGGTTTCACAGCGTGAGTGTAATATTGGATGCTTATAATAAGGGAGTAATTTCTGATGAAGAATTAAAAGCCATTTACCCGGCAGTAAAGGCCGAAGCCATGAGCAATCGCTTTGGATTGGATCAATTTCGAGAAAAAGGATTTTTGTCTATCGAAGATGAGAGCGAAAGTGTGAGCAAAACCTTGGAGTATAGTTATGATTATTATTGTGTTTCACAAATTGCCATGACGCTTTTTAATTATGAAGATGCCGCTTATTTTAAAAAACTAAGCATGGGCTGGCGCAATGTTTATGATTTTAAAAACGGATTTATGAGGCCTCGAAAAAATGGAGGATGGTTAGCCCCATTCGACCCCAAACAAGTCGATAATAATTACACCGAAGCCAATGCATGGCAATACTCTTTTGCCATACCTCACGAAGCGTGGCATGTTAAAAATAACCTTTCTCAACTCTTTAATGTTGACTCAAAAACCACAGGCCGCGAACAATCAGATATAACGGGTTTAATAGGGCAATATGCCCAAGGAAATGAACCCAGTCATCATATTCCCTATTTATTCAACAACCTCGACTCAACCTCAAAATATGTTAAGAACATAATGAGGAATTTGTATTTACCCTATCCGGATGGATTATGCGGTAACGAAGATTGCGGCCAAATGAGTGCATGGTATGTATTTAGTAGCATGGGGCTCTATCCTGCCCAACCCTATCATCCCGTTTTTGCCTACGGGACCATGCTTTTTGACAGTGTTAAAATAAAGAGCGATAATTATTCCTTTTCCATTTATAAAGACCCTATTAAATTAATAAATCATAAACAGTACAAAACTTATTTATCCGAGAATCAATTAGATTTTATTAAAAACACCGAAGTGTTACTTGAAAAAAATGGGTTTCCAATGGTTATAGGCTATGCTGCCCATGCCTATTTGTTAGAAAAAAGGAAAACATCCTTTTATTTCCCTTCACCAATAATTACAGGCCAACCCCAACTTATCAGAGACTCAGTTTTAATTGATATTAAATCTAATTTTTTAGATTATCTTGATACGAAATTTTACAATATCAAATATCAAATCAATCACGGAGAATATCAGGATTATACAACTCCATTTTATATTTCAAAAAATACGAAAATAAAAGCATACGAAGGATTTAATGAAAGGGCGAATCAGAATGATTTATCTTATAAATGCGTTTCGGATACAAGTATTGCAAAATTTTACAAAAAACCAAATCCTTATAGCATTGCCTTAAATTGCACCTACTCGAAACAGTATGATGCTGATGGGCCTGAAGGCTTAATTGACGGACTATTAGGCGATACAGATTGGCGCAAAGGAGGTTGGCAGGGCTATCAAGGTCAGGATTTTGAAGCCATTATTGATTTACAGACAGAAACGAAAATAACGAATATAAAAGCAGGTTTTCTGCAGGATACCCGCGCTTGGATTTTATTTCCAACAACGATTTATTATTACGGTTCACACGATGGGATTAATTTTGATAAAGTAGGTGTTAGCCAAAATTTATTTCAGGATAGCAGCTATGTGGTGCAGAGGAAAGAATGCGAAATAGACAAACTTTCTGAAACATTTAGATACATAAAAATTAAAGCCATTAACTATGGCAAACTTCCCTATTGGCATTTAGGTGCAGGCGGCGATGCCTATATTTTTATTGATGAAATAAAAATTAACTAAGCCCAATCACTTGTAAATCTGCTTATTTAGCAAGCAGAGTTTTGTAAGACTATTCTACTTTTTTAAGCCAAAATTTTGGACTGTACGAATTTGATATATCTTCGTATACTGATACCCCTTGATGAAAAAAGTTGGCCTTCTTTTTATTTTAGTATTGTTTCAATGGATAAACCATGAGGCAAAGGCTCAGGTTAGCGGAAAAATTACATATTCAGATTCTTTCGTACAAGGCATTACCTATTGCCCTGGCAGCAGTCAATATAATGGTTGGGGTTCGTTTCGTTCCAAATTAGACACTAGCAATTTCAAAATCATAAGCATTACAATGAAAGGCACTTATGATATAACGGGACGAACATGCAAGGATTCATTTTTGGTTAGAAAATTAGCGGCTCGTTTAAAAAATCCAATTTCAGGAAGCGATTTGAGCTTAACCTGTGGAGGAAATACTTGGGTAGTAGCCGGATTAGGCTCATGTATGTCGGGAGGCAGTTGCGCAAGCAGCGCCGACAATGTAGGAGTGTCGGCCGATGGTGCTGCAAGTGCATGCAATTGCTATTCGCCATCTTACCAAATAAGGCCCATAATTGGTAATGGCAATTGGGGTGGCATTAATACAAGCTCTTGCCCGGGTTCGAGTCAAAGAATGACCTTAGAATTCGCCTACCGACTTTATCCTGTAGATGCCAGTGTGACTTACATTGCTCCTATGAACCTTTGCAGCAATCCAAATGATTTGAAAGTTACCATAAAAAATGCTGGATCAAAAAACCTTGACAGCCTACGAATAAGTTGGTCAATAAACGGATCGAATCCAACGACAATTTATTTGAAAAGTAAATTATCAGTAGCCAAAGATACCCAGTTATTGCTTAAAAGTGGCATAAATTATTCGCCATACACGCCATACACTATTAAGGTTTGGACATCAAAACCAAATGGAATGACCGACAACTACAGTTCAAACGACACCCTGTCCTATTCTTTTAAATACTATGGCACGCCAGGCACTCCGAGGGCTCGCGACACCTCCATTTGTGGCAGTGGATCGACGGTTTTAGTTGGCAAAGCCGCCAATGCAAACGATTCGGTGATATGGTATAATACAGCTCAAGGAACCTCCATATTAAATATAGGGCGATATTTTAAGACGCCCTATTTATCGCCTGGAAATTATAAATATTATTTAGCCGCCTCTAGCAAATTGGAATCTAAATCAATTCAAACCAATTTTAATGGTGGCAACCAACAAGCGGGTTTTATGTTGAACATTACGGCGATAAAAAATAATTCAATCGACAGCATTGCGTTAAACATTGGTGCTACTTCGGGCACCCCTGCTGCTATCGAAATATATTATCGCGATGGCGGATATGTGGGTTATGAAAACACGCCAAGTGCCTGGACACTCCTTGGCAAATACTCCGTTTTATCTAAAGGCATAGGCTCGCCCACTTCTATACGGTCAAAATTTAGTATCCCTGCTGGAAAAACATATGGATTGTATGTGCAAACCTCAAACGCGCCATCTTTTTACTTACAATATGGCAATTTAGCATCCTCAACAACTGCCGATGCCAATTTGCAAATTAACACTGGAATTGGAATTGGTTTGAATTGGGGAACTATTTTTCCGGGCCGAAACGGCAATATTTTATTTTATTATAAAACACCTGCTTGCATTAGCCTTCGCGACTCGATGACGGTTACCATTAAAGGAAAACCAACTGGCGCAGCTACAATCAAAGGAAGCCCGTTTAACTCACCCAGCTCAACTTCAACCGGCAATCGATCTAATCCTGATATTGTTTCGGTTGGTAAAGCATTAAATTTCGAACTGCGTCCTCCCTCGGGCTATACAAATGCAGGCTTTGGTGTTGATTGGGTCGTAAGCGATTTAAGGGTTGTAAAAGCAAGTGGAAACTCGGTGCCCAATGCCGATACCTCCATCAAATTGCCAACCCCAAGTACCAATGGGAAAATGCAATTTATACCAAGTCAAGCCCTTGAAGATAGCCTTGTTACCATATACACTACCGTAAAAAATCTAAACGCAAACAAATGCGACACTTTGTTAGAAAGGTTTGTTTATATAGCCCCCACTCCATATCCAAATTTCACATTCTCAAATGTTTGTTTTGGCACACCTATAGCATTCAAAAATTCAACCAGTATAAAAAGTGGTTTCGTAAGCTATAAATGGGATTTTGGAAACGGCGATTCAAGCATATACCCAAGTCCCATTTATACCTATCCAAAATATGGAACCTATAACGTAAAACTTACCGCTATAAGTAATTATAACATTTTTAAGGATACCAGCTTTACGCTTACGGTTTTCGAAATACCCGAAGTTAAGTTCAAAGTATTTAACGCTTGCATGGGCGATAGCATTAGTTTAGTCAACTTAACCACCGTTAATACCGGTACCATAACATTCCAATGGGATTTAGGCGATGGATCAAGCAGTCAAAAAACTAGCTTAAAACACCAATACCTTATACCTTCAAGTTATATAGTTACTTTGGCAGCTAATGCAAGCGGTTGCACAAGTTGGCTTAGCAAAAAAGCCCATCAGTTTTCGAAACCAATAGCTGATTTTTCTATAGAAGGAAATTGCACAAAATCAGATATTCTATTTATTAATAAAACCACCATAGGTTTAGAAGAAAGGTTTGGAAGCAATTGGTTTTTTGGCGACGGGGAAGGAAACAACGATGCCAATCCCATTCATCAATACAATAGCGAAGGCCTAAAACTTATTAAATATACTGCAACAAGTCAGTTCGGGTGTTCCGACTCGATGAGTAAGTATATTAATATTTTAGCATCGCCTGAAGCTTCTTTTACCTTCGGGCCTGTTTGTAGTGTTAAGCCAGTTGAGTTTAACAATACAAGCTTCGAACCAAAGGATGTTATTACGCGCTATTTATGGAATTTTGGCGACACAACTAATTCTGTGCTTAAGCATCCGAGCTACAATTTTACGTCATTGGGTACAAAAACTATATCGTTGATGGCTATAGGCAACAATGGGTGCAGCACCTCTATCCAAAAAACTATCAATGTTTTAAAACAGCCCATTGCAAATTTTGAAGCTTTGGATGCTTGCTTAGGTAATCCTGTTACGTTTACAAATAAAACAACTGGAGGCGGTATAATAAATTATGTTTGGCGATTTGGCGATGGCGATAGCAGCATTCAATTTTCGCCTACCAAATCGTATAAGGGCAACATCGCATCTACCTACAACGTCACTTTAATTGCCATAAATAAAGGAGGATGTCAAGATGCCATTACCTTGCCGGTTAACATCAAAGAAACCCCACAATGCGGTTTCACATTTCTGTCGGCTAAAACGGGAGGTTACGAATACAAATTTATTCCTCAAAACTTAAATTATTCTTTTTACCAATGGAATTTTGAAGGCGGCGGATATAGTAATTTAGTTTCGCCCAACCATACCTTTCAGTCAGACGGTGCATATAAAGTGAGGGTATACATGAAAACAAGCGATGGATGCGAATGTTTGGATTCGACTAAAGTAGTTTATGTAAATCATTTAGGAATAAAACTCCATTCTCAGCATGATAAAATAAAATTTTACCCAAATCCAAACTCAGGGAATTTTACAGTTGAAATTGACAATCCTTCGAACGATGTTTCTATTGAGGTATATAATTCTTTGGGCGAGGAGGTTGGAAGGGTTGAAAAGGTTGAAAAAGTGAATAGTATTGATATAGGTTTGCCCAATGGCATTTATTTGGTAAGGGTAAAAAATGGCACGGTGATTTGGAATCAGAAAGTGAGAATTTATTAAAGCATCTCCCCCATATCCTTTATTAGGGGGATGGCTTATACAAGAATTTAATCTTTAAAAATCCTTGATGTCTCGTTCCTCGACATGACAAACCTTCCCATTGAGATGATTTAGGAGAGGCCCTTAAAACGGCGGCATATCCTCGTCATTCGACGACGACATCATATCATTCATTTTCGAACCTATAACTATGCTTCCATTTTCATTACCCTTATCGGTAAAACTAAAATCGTTAGATATTGAAGAATCGTTGAGGTTCGAAAACCGAGTAAATTCGGCTTGGTATCTCAATTTAATATTGTCGGTTGGGCCATTCCTATGTTTTTGTATGATTAATTCGCCCACACCCTGAGTTGAATTCCCTTCGCTGTCTTCGTTTAATCCATAATATTCGGCTCGGTAAATAAATCCAACCATATCGGCATCTTGCTCTATGGAACCCGATTCGCGCAAATCGGATAATTGGGGACGATTCCCTTCTCTTTTTTCGGCATTTCTACTCAACTGAGCCAGAGCAATCACAGGAATATCTAATTCTTTGGCTAAAGCTTTCAAACTTCGCGATATATAACTAATTTCTTGTTCGCGATTTCCAATATTTTTATCGTCGCCTCGCATCAATTGCAAATAATCGACAATAATTAATTCGATGCCATGTTGCGATTTAAGCCTTCGTGCCTTGGCTTTGAAATCGAAAATTGAAAGCGATGGTGTATCGTCAATAAAGATTGGCGCTTCCGATAATCGTTCGGTTTTTACACGCAATTGCTCAAATTCAAAATCTTTTAAATCGCCTGTTCTAATTTTATTGGCCAAAATTTCGGATTCGGACGCTATAAGTCGTGTAACCAATTGAACCGACGACATTTCTAACGAAAACAAGGCTACTGGTTTATGAAAGTCTATAGCTGCATTTCGTGCAATGGACACAACAAAGGCTGTTTTACCCATACCCGGGCGACCGGCAATAATAATTAAATCCGATTTTTGCCATCCTCCTGTTAATCGGTCTAAATCGGTCAAACCTGAAGGCACCCCCGACAATTGACCCTTGCTACCTGCTAAGGTTTCGATATGTTTAAAGGCTTTATGCAAAATATCGCTCAATTGCATATGCCCTTTCTTCATGGTGTCGTTCTTAATCGCAAAAAGCTTGCCTTCCGATTCATCTAATAACTCAAATGCATCGGTTGTGTCTTCAAAAGCTTTTTTTCCTATTTCACCCGCTATCTGAATCATCTGCCTTTGAATATATTTTTGAATTAAAATATGGGTATGATATTCGATGTTGGCAGCCGAGGCTACCCTATTGGTAAGTTGAGTTACGTAAAAAGCTCCACCAGCTAAATCTAAATTTCCTGTTTTGCGTAATTCTTCGGTAACCGTAAGAATGTCAATTGGCTTAGCATTATCGGCAAGGTTGTGTATGGCATTAAAAATGAGTTTATTTGAATCGGAATAAAAGGAATCGCTTTTTAAAATATCCAAAACCTTTTCAGGAGCATTTTTTTCAAGCATCATGGCGCCCAATACCGCCTCTTCTAAATCTAAGGCCTGAGGTGGTAATTTGCCGTTGAAAACAATTTCTTCTAAATTCTTTTGTTGTCGTTTGTTTTTAAATGTAGGATCAAGTGCCATGTGTTAGGTTTGCGATACAATTTTATGGTATTTTATATCCAGTATTTTGCTCCTTATATTTATCCACTAAACTAATTTATTTGTTAAAAACATGTTCATTAGTTTATAAACAATATTTTAACTGTTTGACCTTAAACCTAGTTATGGGTGAATGTATTTGTGGACAATTAGAATCATACTAAAATACAACTGTGTATTTATTAGGCCTTCACGATTAAAAATAAAAAATTTGGAACGCATTAACATGTTCATATTTAGAGCTAAAATACTTATTCTACACGAAGCGGGTAATTAAATAATTTATTAAAAAGTAAAAAAAATTATACTGCCAACGATTACATTTGCTTTTGAATATCATCATCTGTTTTTCCAATTTTTTATTATCTAATTGCACACACAAACTTATACTATTCGACCCTTTACTAAGAGCGATGTAAATCAAATAATGGGCTTGGTGCATGAGCTTGCACTTTTCGAAAAATCACCAAATGAGGTTTCTAATACGGCTCAGCAAATGCTTAACGATGGATTTGGCGAAAGGCCCCTATTCGATTGCATTGTGGCCGAAATTGACAGCAAAGTTGTAGGGTTTGCCCTTTACTATTATCGATACTCTACCTGGAAAGGCAAATGTTTGTACCTTGAAGATTTTTATGTTACAGAAACCTGCAGAAGCAAAGGAATTGGCAAAACATTGTTTGAAGATATTATCAAAATTTCGAAGAAGGAATCGTGTAAACGAATCAATTGGCAAGTATTAGATTGGAACCAAGGCGCCATCAAATTCTATTCAAAACATTCGGCTTCTTTTGATAAAGCTTGGTGGAACGGCTTTATTAATTTATAATTAGGCATGACGATATCTAGGTTGACACTAAAACTTACTAAAAATTATATAGGCTTACTAAGCATTGGGCTCTTATTGATTACCCTTAGCTCTCATGCTCAGCAATCGTTTAGAGTGCCTTTAAATTCTAAAGTCGAGGACGATAAACTTAAGAAAACTCAAGCCATCATTCCAGTCTACAAATTCAAAAGCTTAACGATTGAGCCTTACGCCACCTTTGGAATTGGCCATGTAAAAAACAGCAAATATATAAACATCAAAAAAATGCCCTTAATGGACAGATGTATCGACACGGCCTATACGTTTATTTATTTTGCGGGAACCGACAACCCCGAAAATCATGGCTATATACTGGCCATAATTGGAAACTACAATAGAATGCTGCGGTATACTACGCATTTTTTTATTGACAAAAATAATAACCTTGATTTTACCGACGATGGATTGGCCTATGAAATACCATTCCATACCGATTCGATAGTGGTAAACCTTAAAAACTCGCAATGGAAAGAATCGGATTATGAAGTAAAATTTAGCAGGCTGGTGTTTGGCAAAAATCTTATATATAAAGAACTATTAGAAGCCCATTATAAAAAGCACAGTGGGAGTAAAACGTTCACTAAAATCAATAACTGCTACCGAGAGCAACGCTACAATTTATGTTCAGCAAATTTTAAGTCGCTTAGCGATTCGTTTACAATTGGCATTAAAGACATGAACGTGAACGCCTTATACAATGATTTTGAAACCGATATGATTTATATTGGGCCATACAATCATCCCATTATTTCGGAAGATTTAATAGCCTATAAAAAAGGCCTAAACAAAACGACGTTTCAATGGAATGAAAAGGTTTTTGCCATCACCGAAATTGATCCTTTAGGAAAATGGATAGAATTGAAGGAGATAAGCGAGGCTCATGCTACCAAAAAACTAAAACTATTTAGAAAAGTTCCTAAACTAAATTTTGTAAATGAAATGAGTGAAAAACATTCGCTCAAAGCATTTAGAAAAAAGCATGTTTATCTTTATTTTTTTAACGACGATTTAGCCTGTTTGAGCGAAGACACGCTTTATCTTCGAAAGTTGAACGACGAATTTGGCCAAAACCTACAAATTATTGGAATGAATTATGGTGATGAACCTCGATCCATGCGATTTTTTAAACAGTACTATCATATACCTTGGATAATAGGAATGTCGAACCGCGAAATTAATAAGACTTTTTTTGTCGAAAATCTTCCAAAGGGCTATTGGATAGGAAAACACCGAAGGTTAAAAGGGCGTAATTATACCCCTAAAATGATGTATGATAAATGTAAAGTAAAATTTAATACGAATTGATTAAAGCATCGCAGGTTTAAACCCTAAACTGCCGTATCGGCCTTGCCATAGGCTTTTATAATTTCTTTAACCAAAGCGTGTCGCACCACATCTTCCACGTCTAAATATACCACTTTTATACCTGCAATACCCTCTAATATTTTTATCGCTTTTTTGAGGCCCGATTCCATTTTTGGTGGCAAATCTACTTGGGTTAAATCGCCGGTAATGATCACTTTTGCATTTGGCCCCATGCGCGTTAAAAACATTTTCAATTGAGTATTGGTGGCATTTTGAGCCTCATCCAAAATAACAAAACAATTATCTAAAGTGCGCCCTCTCATAAAAGCCATTGGGGCAATTTCGATGGTTCGGTTCTCTATGTATTTATTATACTTATCTTCTGGCAGCATATCTTGCAGCGAATCGTATAATGGCCTTAAATACGGATCGATTTTTTCTTTCAAATCGCCAGGCAAAAATCCTAAGTTTTCACCGGCTTCAACGGCCGGTCTGGCCAAAAAAATACGTTTAATACTTTTGCTTTTCAAAGCTCTAACCGCTAAGGCAACCGCAGTATAGGTTTTGCCAGTTCCGGCTGGCCCTACGGCAAATACAATGTCGTTTTTGTCAACCTCCTCAACCAGTTTAATTTGATTGGGCGTTCTTGCCTTTATAACTTTTCCATTGGGCCCAAACACTAATACATTATCGGGCAGCATTTCATTTCCGTCTTTATCGCGCGGTATGCTGGTTTCTGAGTTTCCAGTGCTCAAGGCATTGAGCAATTCTGTTTCATTTAAATTGGATCGCGTATTAATTAAAGATTGCAAAAATTCAGTTTTCATTTCAAAATCTTCAAGTTCTTGGACTGGGCCCGAAATTTTTATTTCGTTGCCACGAGCCGAAGCTTTAACCAATGGAAAGATTTTTTTTAGGATATTAAAGTATTTTGAATTCGATCCAAAGAAAATGGCAGGATCCGTTTTTTCGATGTGAATTATTTTTTCGGTCAATCTTTGAGTTGATTTAACGTAGGATGTTTGAAGGCAAAGTTAAGGGCGTTTACAATATTAGATACCCTGTGGCTATGTTTTATTTAAAATGTTTTTTTTCAAATCTACATTTGTTCTCAAAATAATCAAATCAAATATTTTGCCAATTATCACCCTTACCACCGATTTTGGTTCTCAATCGCATTTTGTGGCCGAGCTAAAGGGAAAAATTGCAAGCATTTTACCCCTTAGCACCGTTATCGACATTACCCATTCTATTGCACCCTTTCAACTTATCGAAACGGCATTCATCCTAAAAAATAGCATTTTCCATTTTCCGCCCAATACCATTCATGCCGTTGGGGTCGATTCGAGCCTAGCTGTCTATAAGGCCATTATCATTGCCAAAATGAATGATCAAATTATTATAGCAGCCGACAATGGCATTATTCCTTTGGTTTTTTCAGACTCCAACTTCGATTATCGGAGAATAGAAATTAAAAACAACGACTACTTTTCGTTTAAGAATAGTTTTCCACAATATCTGCTCGAGCTCATAGAAAGCAATTACGATCTCACCAAAATTGAGGGAGTTAAAGAGGCCATTCATATCAAAGTTCTTCAAAAACCAGTATTAACCAGCAACCAAATTGCCTTTGATATTATTTATATCGATACGTTTGGCAATGCCTATACCAACCTAACAAAAACTTTTTTTGAGGATGCGGTTGGGCTTAAAAAATTCAATCTTAGTTTGAGTCGTTTCGAATCGGTCGACACCATTCACAAAAGCTATACCGATGTACTTGAAGGCGACATCGTATGTTTTTTTGATGAAAACGGGTATATGGTTATCGCCATTAATAAAGGAAGGGCTAACCAATTGCTGGGATTGAAACGCGAATCAAAACAATTATTAATCGAAATAGTATCTTAAAAAAACAAAGTTGAAAGTTTATAATACTAAAGGCTAGTGTAGCTTAGTAAACTTACATAGTTATATAGCCTTTGCTCGCTTAAAAGGAGCCGATTTTTTTTGGCTAGGTTTCAGCTAACTTTATAATTATTAGCAGCTTAATAAATAAATATTGCAAGTTAAGTGCAATACTATATATTTGTGCACTTCGCTTTTTTGCCTAATTAAGTGACAATGAGTGCATAATGAGAACAGTTAAATTAATTTTTGTTTTTATTATTTTACAATTCTTTTGTAAAATTTCTTTTTGCCAAAGCAAAAAGTTCAACTTGCAAACGACGTTTCCGTCAAGTTTAACAGTTTGCGGCAGAATGGATACTTTGGTTTATGAAATCAGGAATATTTCGTCTTCGAGTATATCCAATATTAACCTAACTCTGCGTTTACCGTCAGGTGTTTATTACAAAAGCGGTTCGTTCAAAGGCATCGGCGTTAGCGAATCGAATATCAGCAATCTAAATGCCCCTGTTTTTAAATTCAGCAATTTTACATTGGCTGGTTATTTGCGATTTGCGATAGTGGTAAGTTCAACCTGCGATCTTCAAACCTATATAAGCAAAGGAAACCAAGCCACTACTCAGCTCGATTTTACCTATGCCGGTAGAAACGAAAGCCATACCACTGGAAGTATAAACGTAAATATTCCGAATATTTTAATAAATGCCATTACCAATCAAATAAAAAACGCCTACCTCAATGATAAATTTGTTAGAGAATCGACCATTCGTAATACTGGAAAAGGAGGCGCTTCCTCTATCTTTTTTTTCAGAACCAATGGCAATGGTTTAAAGGTAATTTCTTCGAGAATTGCAGATAAATATAATGTCGACTCCATTATTTCAAAATTAGATTCGACCGATTTTAAATTGGTTGGAAATAAGGATAAGTATCTGGACGCCAACGAAGAAGTTAAAATATACGATACAGTAACGGTTATAAAATGCAGCAATCTCACGTCTATTTATACTGTAAATTTTGGATGCAGTAAAACCGTTTGCAATAGCTCTTCGAAAAATGCCATTGTAAATTTTGATCCTTTTATTCAAGGTTTAACCATTACGCCCAAATCGACCATTGACTGGTGTTTTGATATTAATAAACCGAGCTCCAATGAAATTATTGTAATTAATAAATCCAACAAACACATTAGCAATACCATTGTTACCATTTTGCAATCGTATGGTGGCGGATTTTACAATTACCAAATGTCGGCCATCGACACCACCGGAATGACCGTTACTAAAGGAAAATACGGCCCCGCCCTTACCAAAAACTTTGCCAACTTTCGTTATAATTTTGTAGGAAGTTATTTTACTTGCTTAGGCTCTTCACCTATCGGTGGATTTAGTTTGAGTTTTGGGTCGATGAAGGTAAACGACACCCTTTATGTAAGGTGGAAATCGATTTCGTGTATGCCCAACGTGTGTAATACCACCATTACCGCTCATCGTTGGACCTATTCGGCTACGTATACCGACACCTGTGCAACCGTTTATACCGTTAATGAAGCTTGGGGAAGCACGGGAGGAATTCAATATATGGGCGCTATTCCTTGGATACCAACCGATATTGTAGCCAACACTCCCGACAAACTAAATTATACTATAACCTCTGCAAGCTTGTTTCCTTCGGGCAATAAAGCTCGATTTGCCATAAAATTAATTTTAGAAAGTGGCATAAAACACAGCCTTAAAGCAAACGATATTAAATTTACGGATGTAGCTGGCACCGATTGGAAACCCTACTTAGTTAAAGTCAATTCGGCCGAAATTTGGGCTTATTTTTATAACCCTACCATTGCCTTAGCCAAATCGGAGCTCAATATTGTAATTGAGGCCGACTGCAAAGCTTCCAACCCCTCAGGACTAAAAAACTATTCGGTTACCTTTTTATATTCACCAGATACAACCTGCAATGTTGGCTCCGATTTTCAATTGTACTGCGTTACGGGAAAAATAAAGGTTCACTGCACCAAAACTTGCAGCAGTGGAGGCATGCTTTTTAAATCGTTTAATGTTTATCGAAAAAATTTCGGAAAGCCTGATAATAATAACGATGGATTGGCCGATGGCTCAGGTACGGTTGATTTAACAAAAATAAAACTGAACCGTTCGTTTGTGTATGACACTCTTTCATCATTTTATTCGGGCATAGTTACGCCTTCGGGCACAACCACCATGTTTTTTAATGGACGGATAAAAACATCGGTTTTAAATGGTTCGCTGCTTAAACCACTGCCAGCTGGCATTACCATTTACCGAAATGGAAAATCGAGATATGCCTGCAATAAATTGCCGGTATCGTCGTACGTGTCGGGCACTACACGCTTTTGCGAAGTAGATTTGAACCTCAATGCGGCAACTGCCGCGGGATGCGGTACCATTAGCAATTACTTCTTTTATCAAGGCGATAGCGTCGTTATCAATCTAAAATACGTTTATATTACAAATATTGGGCCTTATTCAGGTGAAGCTTTTTTCGATAATCCTGAGTTTTATTTAAGCACAATGCCTAACCCAAATGCATCTCAAAAACTTCAATGCGATACGTTTTCGGGGCGACACATTTTATTAGGCTCTTATTTTACAAACTATGCCACCGAAAATTACACCTCAAGTTCGTGTAGCCCAGTAACCCTCTACAACAGTTACTATTTTAGCGCGGGCAGTTGTTGCGATAATTATGCAGGCGGTAATCCATTTCCTTACGAATACCGACATTTTAATTATTTAGATAAAATGAAAGTGACCATTCCAAAGGGATATACGTTTTCGAGTGCTGCCATCTATTATTATGGTTCGAATGGAACCTCCAAATACACCACCAATTACTGCTCAAATCTTAAACCTAAAATTGATGTTGATACCCTTATATTTAATATGGATACCCTTTTTAATGCCACCAAGGGTATTTTCAAACGAAGCGATGAGGGCTATCAAGGAACTTTCGTCTTAAATTTATTGCCCGGATGCAAAACCGCTATCAACACCTATGAAACGGTTAAATACACTACTACATTTAAATGGCCAGAATCAGGAGCAGTTGATGTTGTAGAAAATTACCCCGACAATCTTCAATTCAACCATCCCTCCATATTGCTAACGGCCATGAACTCATTAAGCGCCTCAAAAAAGGATACGTTTTCGTGGGATGTTATAGTATCGAACACTAAAAGCGGAAGCAGCATTGGCAATGTATGGATTGCCAACTCAATGCCTCAAAAAGTTAAGGTTTTGGCCGTAAAAGATTTGTCGACAGGTGCATATTTGGCTGTAAAAAATGGGGTATTCAAGGCAGGCACACTAAATTCGACAACGGCCCGATCTTTTCGTATTTTAGCTACAAGCACAACCTGCAAAACCGACAGTTTCAAATTAGCTATAGGATGGAATTGCAACTCATATCCTGATAGTTTAGAAGCGTATTCGTGCAAAAATTTATTAACCTATATTAATCTAATATTAAGTCCAAAACCTCCATTAATCATCAGTACTTTATTGGAAGACACAGCCCGAACGGATGTGTGCACCAATAGAAAATACAAGGCCATCATTGCCAATGTGGATGAAGACAATATTTATAACTTAAAATTAAGAGTAACAATTCCTACGGGTACAACTTTTGTGGACACAGGCATGTATTATTCATTTCCTTATGGTTCAAAATTTGGAAAATTATCGAAACCCATATTAATATCGGGAACTACTTACGAATGGGCCTTATCGGATAGCGTAAAGGTATTAAAAAACGGATTAGAAAAAGTATCTGACACTGCAAAAAGCAAGGTTTTAATACAATTTTTCCTCGAAACCAATTGTCAAATAACAGCCGGAGCCTTTGTATCGATTATGCCTGATGGCAAAATAGGTTGTGGCGAACCAGTTCGCAAGATAGGCTATACCGGCAAACCCATAAAAATTATCGGGGTTGATAACCCGTATTATTCTCTGATAAAATTTTCGCCCGATAGCGTCAATCTTTGCAATCCTTCGGTGGCATTTAAAACCAAAATTATTTATTTGGGGCCTACCAAAACCTTAAACAGCGATTCCGTTATTTTAACCCTGCCTATTGGATTCGAACCCGACACCGCTTCTTTGACAACAGTTAGAATAAATGGAAGGGGTGTGGTAAAAGATGTAAATGGCGAAAAACGTTGGTATTGGGCAATTCCTAAGGGATTGTTGCCGGGCGATTCATCCATGCTCGATTTCAAAATTAAGTTAACCAACAAAGCCCCTGCCTGTGGACTAGAGCCTATTTCTATGTTGGCGGTTACCAAAAAGAAAGCCTATTGCGTAAAGCTCAAGGATAGTTGCGATATTAATGTAGCCACCGGAAGCTACTATAAAGCTATAAAATTGGACAGAGCCGAGCCGGTTATAAAACTTATACGGTCGGTATCTGTTAATGCTGGCGATAGCGGCGAAATAGTAGATATTGCCTTTGCCGTTACCAACACTAAAAAAGCCATAGATACCTCCTTGGCTACCAAATTTTATTTAATCATTGATCAAAATAAAAATAATAAATATGATAATTCCGACATTATTGTTAAATCGTTTATAAAAACCAAGGGTTGGTTGAGCAATCAAATCGTCAACTTCTCCTTCTCAGGATTTGTAAAAAACAACTCGATTTGTAAATTGTTAATTATATCGGATTCTACCAATTGTCAATGCCTTAAAAACAGTTTACCCATATTGAATGTTCAATTAAAAAATGCTGGGCGCGATTCAACCTTTTGCTCAAATTACCCAGCAAGCATAGGCCTTGATTCGATAAAAGGCTATAAATACGAATGGCTTCCTTCTGATTATTTAAGCGCTCCCTATCGTTCTCGCGCCAACTTTAAAAAACCGAACCTCTCCTCTGCCGAGCAAAATTTTAAGTATATTTTAAAAACAAGCCGAATGGGTGGATGCTTTTCTTACGACACGGTCATCCTTAAATCGAAATCCTTTATTACGCTTCCAAAATTAAAAGATACCACAGTTATTTGCAGCGGAGGAATGGCACAAATTGGCGATACGGCCAAAGGTGGTTTTGGCACTCTAAGCTTCAATTGGTTGCCTGCAACAGGGCTATCATCGTCAACCCAAATGGTGGTAAAAGCCAATCCTAAAAACACCACTAAATATTTTATTACTGTAAAAGATCAAAACAACTGTTCGGTTAAAGATTCGCTAATATTATACGTATCAAAATTGCCATCGGTTAAAATTGGCCATAGCGGATTTTGCGAAAAAAAGGATGTTCAATTTTTTGATCAAAGCAATTATTTTGGATCACAAAAAGGCAATGTAATTTGGCGCATCAACTTTAATAATGTTACCCAAGTTGACCCCGTTTTTGTATTCGATACTATAGGCTATTATTTTGTTCGCTTAGTGGCTTCAAACCAATATGGATGCACCGATTCTACTTTTAAATACGTAAAAATTTCGGGCATACCCAACCCTTTTAACACAAAATTAAACCAATGCCAGGGCGATTCGGTTAAATTAACAGATGCCTCAACGGTAGCCAAAATGGGCATCAAAAAAATAATCTGGCGCTTTGCTTCCGATTCGCTTCAAGGAAAAACCATCGCAAAAAAATTCAGTACGCCCGGCAAACACTATTTTACTCAAATCGTTACCAGCGATTCGGGCTGTATAAATCAACGTTTCGACTCTATTGACATTTTTGATAAACCTAAGGCCGATTTTAAGATTACAGGCAAGTGCCTGAACGATTCGGTTTCGTTTATTAATTTATCAAAACCAATTACAGGCGACTCCATAATAAGCTATAAGTGGGCCATAAACGACAGTGTTTACTATTCAAAAAATACCAAGATACTTTTTGATACCATCGGCGTCTATAGAGCCGTTATGACCATACAATCGTCAAAAGGTTGTGGAGATTCCATTGTAAAACCATTCCAAATCAATGCACGCCCTATTGCCAATTTCAGTTTGGTGAATTATTGCCCTTACGATACCATTTCATTAAATAGTTTGAGCAGTATAGCCAAAGGAAAACTAAAATCGTATACTTGGAAAATCGACGACGTATTTGTTTCGGGCAAGGCCAATACAAAGCTTAATCCATTAACTCAAGGGTTATATAATGTAACCTTAGTAACGCAATCGGATTCGGGCTGCACCGACAGTTTGCAAAAAACTTTTAAGGTTTATCCGGGAATTATTATAAAATCTCTTTTTTCGAAAACCTGTGAAAATGATACAATGAAATTTAGTGATTTGTCTGTCCAGGGCAATGCCAAAGTATTTAGCAGGCTTTTATCGAATATGTCCGGATTTTTTACGGATAGTATCGCTTTCTTTCCGGTAAATTCAAAAGGTATTTATAATTATCGTTTTATAATTAGTACAACCAATGGTTGCACATTTGTCAAAGATTCCATTTATGAAGTTTTGGAAAAACCGAAAGCTGATTTCATTTCTAATTCTCCTTGTAATGATAATTTTGTAATATTTACCGATAAATCTTCGCCCGGGGCAAATACTAGTTTGGTTTCAACCCAATGGTATGAAAATAATATTCTCATAAATTCTATTCCAACCTTTTCAACACGCTTTTTAAGTTCTGGTTCAAAATCAATTCATTTAAAAGTTCAAAATGGTTTGGGGTGTATCGATACCATTACCATACCCACTCTGGTAGCCAAAGCCAATTATGCCAACATTAGTTTTAACAATGCCTGTCCTTTCGATACGGTACGCGCTATTTTTACTGGGTTTACCGGAAGTAACCTCATTACCCAGTATTCTATCAAATGGGGCGATGGAAACATGAGTACGACTTTGCCCGCCAAATATGTTTATAGCCAGCAGGGCACTTATGTAGTTCAATTATCCATAACTACTCTAAGTGGTTGCACCTACGACACTACCCGAACTGTTAAAATATTTCCTGTACCAAAGGCTGATTTTAGTTATTACCCTCAATATCCCGATATAAAAAATCCTACAGTAAGCTTCACCGATAAAGCATCTGGCGCAGCCAAATGGGTTTATAAATTTGGGGATGGCTTTAATTCTGTACTTCAAAATCCAGTTTATGCCTTCAAAGATTCGGGGCGATATGCTATCACCCAAGTGGTAGAAAACAATGATGGATGCAAAGATTCTATTACTCAGGTTCTTTACGTTAATTTTTTACTATTCACCCATATTCCTAATGCCTTTTCGCCAGGCCTCGATCCAATTAATCCTTTGTTCCAGCCCAGTGGTTTAGGCATAAAAGATTATCAAATGATTATTTATAACCGATGGGGTGAAAAACTATTTGAACCCGGCTGGGGCAAACACGCTTGGGATGGCACCTACAAAAACGAATTTGTCCAGATAGGCTTTTATCCATATTACATGGAGATAGTAGATTTTGGCAACAAACGACACAGCTATTCGGGTGTGGTAAACGTTATACGCTAAGGCTACAAAACCATTACCTTACCTCGAGTTATTTCAAAATTTTTTTACCCTAGCGAGGACTAAATTCGAATAAAATGTTCAAAAATTGCGCAATTATTTATTTCAAAAAAAAGCATTTGAAATGTTGAATTACGATTCTATATTTGCACCACCAAAAAAATAAGCGAAAGTAGCTCAGTTGGTAGAGCACGACCTTGCCAAGGTCGGGGTCGCGAGTTCGAGTCTCGTCTTTCGCTCCACACAGAAGTCGTTTTTTTATAGGGCGACTTTTATTGTAAATAATTCACATTATTTACTACATCCCATCTTACGTTACCCGGGTGGTGGAATCGGTAGACACGCAGGACTTAAAATCCTGTGGCTTTGCGGCTGTACGGGTTCAAGTCCCGTCCCGGGTACAATCAAAACATTTCAGAAAAGTCTTCTAAGTAAAGTTACTTTTTGCATGAAATAGCATAGAAGCTCTCCATAAAACCTTTTAAAAAAGCGATTGCTATCGCAGCGCCTCTGGCGTGTGCTTAACGAAACAGCAAAATATCAATAATGCTTACAGAATAATCATTGGCATGAATCAAGAGACTAAAGGACATAAGACCTCCAAGGTTTTTTTTAAACCTTGGAGGTCTATTAATAAATATTACCTCATCAAATGCACCATTCCTCTATGAAACTCATTAATTCTATCGTTACGGATAATTTGCAAGGTGTACATATACACTTCTCCTTCAACGGGTTTTCCATCAATAGTTCCATTCCAAGGGGATGAGCCGCTTTAAATGAGTTCACCCCATC
>CAMDXE010000018.1 GCA_945878925.1 Chitinophaga pinensis | reverse complement strand
TTTGTTTTACGTAGTAGAACGATAAAAGTAGCAAAATAAAGCAAGTTCCATTAAGCATTGCATTTAGTTTTGGTAAAAAATAGGCGAAATCCGGAATGGTGTCCGGAGCAGGTATTACCCGCTTATTGAGCAAAATAACTAAAATAAATACAAGCATCGAAACACTTGAAATAATTTTAAAAATGAGTCGTTCGTTACTTTTTATCATGATATTGTTTTAATACAATTATTATATCATCCTGCAAGCGCATCACATCTTTATAATCTTGTGAGTCGTATATCCCCCGGATGTGTTTTTCTTTATCAACCAAAATCAATTTATCGCTATGAATAAAATTTGAAGGTTTATCGCCCTCTACGGTAACCGCTTTATAACTTTGCTCGGCCATTTCATAAATCTCATTTTTTTTGCCGGTAACAAAATGCCAAATATTAGGGTCGACTTGTAATTTTCGGGCATATTCTGCCAAAACTTTCACTGAATCGTGCTCGGGATGAACGGTATGCGAAAGGTATTTTATTTCAGGGTCTAATTTAAATTTCTCATAAACCAAATGCATGTTTCGGTTCATTTTTGGGCACACATCTGGGCATGTAGCAAAAAAGAAATTGGCTACATAAATTTTATCTTTAAAATCGTTTTGTGTAATGGTTTTACCGGTTTGATCGGTAAATGAAAAATCAGAAACAAGCCAAGGTGTTGTATCCCCTGTCATTTCTACGCTGCCCATTATGGGTAAGGTTGAATAGGAAGTTTTGCCGTATTTCCAAAGCAAACCCCAAATTAATGGGGTTATTAAAATGATGCTTAATATAAGTACTTTAAAAAGACCCTTCATTTAGGATGTTAGCCAAAAATTGCCTTCGTAAAGAAGACCGGCTACCAATCCCAATACTAACAGGAAAGGGACAATGATACAGGCAGCAAGGTCAATTTTTTCATGTTTCATGTGCATGAAAGAAGCCACTATATAATATGCTTTTACAATTCCGAGGGCTATAAACGTAAAATTACGAAACCCTCCCCAAGGCGGCATTGTAAAATATAGTACAATATCTACAACCGTAAGTATACTTAGTATAATCAAGGTTCTCCAAATTTCTTTCGTGCCATTACTCTCTACATGGGGTATATAGGTTTCGGGTATATATTCTGATTTATTATCGCTATGCATTGTGTGTTTATTTATGAATTAATAACTGTTATTGAACTATTTATCTGCTACGTCTGTTCTTTATTAAATTAAATAGAAAAATGTAAAAACAAATACCCAAACTAAATCCACAAAATGCCAGTACAATCCCACTTTTTCAACCATTTCGTAATGACCTCTTTTTTCATACATTCCTCTTCGAGCGTTTACATAAATCATGATATTAAAAACTACCCCACTAAACACGTGAAATCCATGAAAGCCAGTTACCATAAAAAATAAGGCTGCAAAATGAGCCGGACCAAACGGATTATGTTCTAAAGTAGCCCCTTCGGTAATAAACTGGGTCCATTCCCAAGCTTGGCATCCTAAAAAAGCCAGTCCACCCAGGATGGTATAAAACATATAGATTCCTACCTTCTTTTTGTCCATTCTATGGCCAGCTTCGACAGCCAAAACCATGGTAACGGAACTAAAAATGAGTATAAACGTCATTAAACTCACAAACATTAAGGGAAGATGTACGCCATGCAAAAATGGAAAATGGTTAAACACCAATTCAGGAGATGGCCAATGTTTTTCGCTAAAAGCCCCAATTTCTTGCATTTGCTCAATAAAATCGTCCGAGAGATGGCTCATAGGTGCAATTTTTTCGACCAATGCTTCGGGCGCTGGGTAGCTAAACCTAACGGCTCCATACCCAATTAATAAGGATGAAAACGTAAAGGCATCTGATAGTAGAAAAATCCACATCATTAATTTTCCATAACTTACGTTAAATGGCGATCGTCCGCCCGACCATGTTTTAGTTTCTGTAACTGTTGCTGATGTATCTGTTGACATAAAATTTTTCAGTGTGCAAAATAAAAAAATAAATATAAATAAACCCAGAGGATTCCTACAAAATGCCAATAGGTATTACACATATTGGTTGATAAAAGTAAAGTAGAGGTAGCCTTGGTCACAAAAACGCGTATGGTAAGTATAATTAAAAAAATAATACCGCCTAATATATGTACAAGATGCAGGCCAGATAAGGCATAAATAAACGATGCCGAAACGCGATCGCCATGTACATCATCCGCAAAAAACAAACCCATTTGGTTTAAAGCTTGCCAACCCAAATATTGCAAATAGCAAAAACCAAAGCCGAGCATCAGGGTTACCAAAAGCCCCATTTTTAATTGAGCATACTCTGCTTTTTTAGCCGACCTATACGCCCACCACATAGTAAAACTGCTTATTACAATGGTAATGGTGCTGTATAAAAAGGTTTTTGGCAATTCAAATCTATACCAATTTCCTTCGCCCATTCGTACAATATAGGCAGAGGTTAATCCTGCAAAGAGCATGATAGCGGCTATGATAAGCAACCAAAGTGCAAATTTCTTAGGATTTACCCTATTTGTATCAAATTCGTATTCTACATCTTTCATAACTTATCGATAAAAAAGGCTAATAATACCAAGGGGTTGTAAACTATCGAAAAAAACATGAGGCGTTTAGCCTCTTTCACTTCACAGGTTTTATAAAGATTAATGGCTTGAAAGGTTAAAACGATACCGCAGATAATTGCAAAAATCATCGACAAATAGCCGGTTAATCCTATAAAATAAGGAATGGCTGCAATGGGAATAAGCGCTAAGCTGTAAATAACAGTTAACATCGCCGATTTTTTTGTACGGCCATCTTTCGAAGGCAATAAATAATAACCTGCCCGTTTATAATCTTCATCCAAAACCCAGGCTATGGCCCAAAAATGTGGAAATTGCCAAATAAATTGAAGGGCGAATAGCGTTAAACCTCCCATATCGATGGTTCCCCTTGCTGCTACCCAACCCAATAAGGGTGGAATAGCGCCTGGTATTGCACCTACAAAAACTGCAAACGACGAATATCTTTTTAAAGGCGTATATAAAAATGAATAAAAGACTAAAGAAATAAAACCGAGTAAAGCACTTAATGCATTTAAATAGGTACCTAAAATAAATATACCAGCTACCCCAAAAATAGTACAAAAAACGCCTGCCTCGCCTACCGACATTCTGTTGGTGGCCAATGGGCGCGTTTGGGTTCGTATCATTCGGCTATCAAAATCTTTTTCAATTATTTGATTAATACCGTTGGCCGAGCCAACAACCAAAAACCCACCAACCGCTAGTGCCGTAAGCGCCGTAAGTTCAATACCATTTTGGTAACCGATTAAATACCCTAAAACTGCGGATAGTACAACCGTTAACGTCAAACGCATTTTAAGCAACTGGTTGTAATCAACCAATTTTGCCTTAAGGTTAAACGTACGGTCGGTAGCTATTGCGTTTATCATTTAAATACTGTCTTATGCTTTGCTTAAGCCCATCCAACGAGCCAAAAGCGTCGAAAAATGTACTACATTTTTAGGTTCATCGCTTGGTGGTTCGGCAGGCTGTGTATGACTATGGGCTAATTCATCTAAATTGCCGTCGTCGGGCACAGTTTGAGGTATAAAATCATCGTCGTAGCCTGGTTTGCTATAATCGTATGGCCAACGGTGAACTGTTGGGATGGCTCCTGGCCAATTGCCGTGCAAACGCTCTTCAATTGGAGAAGTCCACTCTAATGTATTTGATTTCCAAGGATTTTGAGCCGATTTTCGACCATAAAAAATACTGCTGAAAAAGTTATAAAGAAATAAAAGTTGCGCTAGTGCTCCAATAATTGCTGCAAAAGTTATCAAAACATTTACATTTTCCCATATGCCAAATTCGGGCAGAACGGTAAATTGATAATAACGTCGAGGAACGCCGGCAAGGCCCATAAAATGCATAGGGAAAAACACCATATAGGCGGTAATAAAGGTTAGCCAAAAATGCATGTATCCTAAGGTTTTATTCATGGTTCGGCCATACAAGCGCGGATACCAATGGTAAATACCCGCCATCATTCCAAAAATAGCCGCACAACCCATTACCAAATGAAAGTGTGCAACCACAAAATAAGTATCGTGCAATTGGATATCAATGGCCGCATTGCCAAGGAAAATACCGGTTAGTCCGCCGCTTATAAAGAAAGAAACCAAGCCTATTGCAAAGAGCATTCCTGGGGTAAACTGTATATTTCCCCGCCATAAGGTGGCCAAATAATTAAAAGTTTTGACCGCCGAAGGAACGGCAATAATTAAGGTGAAAATCATAAATACCAATCCGAGCAAGGGGTTCATTCCTGTTATAAACATGTGATGACCCCATACAATAAAGGATAGAAACGCTATACCAATAATGGAAATAACCATGGCGGTGTATCCAAAAATTGGTTTTCGAGCATTCACTGCTATAATTTCGGAAGTAATCCCTAAGGCTGGTAAAATAATTATATAAACCTCGGGATGCCCTAAAAACCAAAATAAATGTTGAAATAAAATTGGACTACCTCCGCTGTTTGCCAAGGCGCCTTCACCATTTAAAAATATGTCGCTTAAATAAAAACTGGTACCAAAACTTCTATCAAAAACCAAGAGCAGCGATCCGCCTAATAAAACCGGGAACGATAATAAACCAAGGATGGCTGTGAAGAAAAATGCCCAAATCGTTAGCGGCATTCTATTCATCGACATGCCTTTGGTACGCATGTTCAACACTGTAGTTATATAATTGATACCGCCTAATAAAGCCGATCCAATAAACAGAATCATAGATACAAGCCAAAGGGTCATTCCTAAGCCCGAACCTGGCATCGATTTTGGCAAAGCACTAAGAGGTGGATATACTGTCCAACCTGCTGCTGCTGGACCTGATTCGATAAATACACTATAAGTTAATACTACCGAAGATGCAAAGAAAAACCAATATGAAAGCATATTCATAAATGGCGAAGCCATATCGCGCGATCCGCATTGCAAAGGAATTAATAAATTACTAAACGTTCCACTCAAGCCAGCTGTTAATACAAAAAATACCATGATGGTACCATGTATTGTTACCAAGCCCATATAAAACGATGCATCTAATTTTCCACCAGGAGCCCATTTGCTGCCCAATAAGGTTTCCAAAATTTGAAAACTAGAATCGGGCCATGCCAATTGTAACCTAAATAAAATGGACATTAACATACCAAAACAACCCATAACAATTCCTGTAATAAGAAATTGCTTCGAGATCATTTTGTGATCTTGAGAAAAGACATATTTGGTTATGAAACTCTCCTTGTGGTGTCCATGATCATCATGACCGTGTTCATGTGTGTTGGCTGTTGCTGATTGACTCATGTTTGCTACTAATTTATAACTAAAGATTTTTGTATCGTGTCCTTTTGATTGGTATTTTCGGTTGGCATTTCTTGTTTTTTAACAAACGCGCCTTCCTGAGAACTTAACCATTTTTTATACTCGGCTTCGGTATCTACCACAATTTTCATTTTCATGTTAAAATGCGCAGCTCCGCATATCTTGGCGCAAAGCAACCAATAATCGAAATCAGGTCTGTTTAATTTTGCTTGTTTCTCTTTAGTTGTTTCAATGGCTTTAAATACAACTTCGGTGGCCAAACCTGGCACTACATTAATTTGTGCTCGAAACATAGGAATATAAGCCGAATGAATCACATCGCGTGCTCTAAATTTGAAGGTTATTGTTTTATTAACTGGAATATGAATTTCGTTATTTATGATAATATCATCGTTTCCGGTTTGGTCATAAAATGTAGCGGCATTTTCAGTTTCCAACGACACCTTTATTCTATTTATTTGAATGGTTCGGTTTGTGATTTTTTTCTCCAATTCGGCCTTGGCCGTCCCCGATACTATTTCTTCTATCTTATCTAAATGCGATTTTCGCTCGTCATCAACCAATCCACCTAAACTTGTTTTTAATTCGGCCAATTTGGTTGGTAAGGCTTTAATCTGAATCTCAAAATCCTTAATATCCTGCTCCAATACTGGTATCAAGTTTTCGGCTTGGTCTTTAATAGCCACCCCTAACAAATTGTCATTCGAAATTAAATTCCAATTCGACTTTCCAAGTTTTCCATCTTCACCCGGATAACGTGCTGTCCAACCAAATTGATAGGCAAACACTTCAATATTATTTTTATCGCGTTCGGGATTATTTGTAATGCTATTCCAAGTTTTTAAGCCACCAATAACCAAAACGGTTAATACTATGGCAGGGATAATGGTCCAAACGGCTTCTAATTTGTGATTATGCGAATAATATAAGGCTTTATTTCCTTCTCGTCCTCGGTATTTGTAGGCAAACCAAAACAATAGAAATTCGGTGATAACAAATACAATGCCCGTAAAAAATAAGGTAATGTTAAACATTTGATCCAGCTTACGGCCGTGTTCGGTAGCCGCTTCGGGCAATACCCACTTCCCATGAACTGCAAACTCCCATGCACATGCTATAAATCCTATGGTTATAAATGCCAAGCATATTTTTGCATTTACGCTGTTCCAATCAATAACGTCCTTTCCTCTTATGGTTGATACTTGTTCAATGATTTTTACGATCAAAAACAATATCAAACCTATCAATGCAAATAAGCAAATCAATACCCAATTTACTCGGCTTTCTATTTTCTTGTCAACAGCCACAGCAACAGTTGGTGTTTCGGTTGCGCTTGTTTTTGCTCCTCCACCGGCACTTGCATCTTCGATATACATTATCAAAGCCGCTAATTCATCGTCTTTTAGATCGTTGAAACTCGTCATCACCAACTTATTATTCTTTTCAAAGACAGCAATAGCATCTGCATCGCCGCTTTTTCTGAACGCCTCGTTGTCTTTGATCCATTTGGAAAGCCAATCGTAAGTGCGGCGTTTGTGAATGTCTTTTAAGGCCGGCCCAACCAGTTTATTGTTCAGCGCATGGCAACTTTGGCATTTCCCTTCAAAAAGGGATTTACCTGCCGCAATGGTAACATCATCAACAGGTTTACCTGAAATACTTTCTTTAATTACAGATGCATTTAATGAATTGATAGCTAAAAATGCTAAAGAAATTAAAACCAGTTTTTTAAATTTTTCGGATAAATTTTTATACATCCTTTTATGAGTTTTTTATATAATGTGTGCTAATTATAATAAGCCGCAAAAATATTTCTATTTTGCATTTATTATTGGGTAGTTTATAAATAATTTTTAAGCATTTTTTATTTAGAATCGTTTTAAATAAAATTGGCTTTATTTGGCCTCAAACCTATACAAACTCTCGTATTTCGAAAATAAATCGCTTGGGTCAAATGCTTTTAATTGGTGAGGAATAAAACTGACCAACTGTAGATAAGTTTTTTGATCGCTTAATTTTATCAATTGTTGAGCCATTTCCTCAATATCCAAAGGATTGCACAAGAGTGCTGCTTTACCTGCCATCTCCTCTAAGGAGCTACCACGCGATGTTAATACTGGTTTAGCGCAACGGTAACTTTCGATGATAGGGATTCCAAACCCTTCAAAAAGAGATGGATAAACCGTGGCATAACTGCCATGATAAAGATGAAACAAATCCTCATCGTTGATGTTGGCAAAGTGTTTTATACGGTTTGTCAAATTCCGTGACTTTATTAATTCATTTAAGGCCTCTAAATCTTTACCCCCTCGGCCAATCAAAACCAAATCATGTTCAATATCGCCACATACAGCCGCAAAGGCTTCAACCAATCTTAGTTGATTTTTTCGACCACCAATGGCACCTACATTCAAAAAATATGGCTTTTCGAGTCCAAATTTTTGTTTTGCTTGATCAACCGTTTCCAAATTGGCCTTTTGATGAAACCTTTCGGAAGCGTCTATATAAATAACCTCAATTTTTTCGGGTGCAATGCCATAAAACTCTACTATTGATTTTTTTGTAAAATGGCTAATCGCTACAATTTTGTCGGCGCGTTTACATGCACTTTTAAATTTTCGATCATAGATAAGCCTGTCGATAGGATTGTAGAATTCGGGAAACTGTTTGAAAATTAAATCGTGAATGGTTACTATCGATTTTATTCCGGTCGATTCAATACCTATCGGCAATTCGTTACTCAATCCATGATAAACGTTAATTTTATCCCTCAACAAATCTTTTTTAATACTTTTAGTTCTCCAAAATGATTTGAACAAATAAGGCGGCAGGTGAATATGGCAGTTTTCGTCTAAATATTCCTTTTCAATTTCGGTAACACAGGTGGTATATAAATGAATTTGATTTTCGGGACAAGTGTTTAGCAAACCCCTGATTAGCCATCGGCTGTAATTGCCTAAGCCGGCTTTATTAAGAAAAAGTCGTTTGGCATCGAAGGCCAAATTTAGGTTTGGATGAGCTTCCATAGTGTAAATTAAAAATAGCAGCCAATAGGCTTAATCTTTCATTTTTAATTTCTAATTAATTAAACCGCAACATTATGTTCTCTAAGCGCCTCGTTCAACGAGGTTTTTAAATCAGTACTGGCTTTTCGTTGTCCGATAATTAAAGCGCATGGCACACCAAACTCTCCTGCTTCAAATTGTTTCATTTGCGTACCTGGAATAACCACAGATCTTTCGGGCACATAGCCTCTATATTCTTTAGGTTGGCTGCCACTTACATCAATTATTTTTGTGCTTAGGGTGAGGGTAACTCCTGCACCCAATACGGCTTCTTTACCAACTCTAACTCCCTCAACCACAATACATCTGGACCCTATAAAACATCCATCTTCGATAATAACTGGAGCGGCTTGCACCGGCTCGAGCACCCCTCCAATACCAACTCCACCGCTCAAATGAACGTTTTTGCCAATCTGGGCACAACTCCCAACTGTGGCCCACGTATCTACCATGGTTCCGCTATCAACATAGGCCCCGATATTTACATAACTCGGCATCAAAATTACTCCCGAGGCAATATAAGCGCCATGACGAGCCACCGCATGAGGAACAACGCGTATTCCCAAGTCGGCATAATGGGTTTTTAAGGGTATTTTATCATGAAATTCCATTGGGCCTGCATGAAAGGTTTCCATCTTTTGAATTGGAAAATACATGATTACCGCCTTTTTTACCCAATCGTTTACTTTCCAATCGTTTCCTACTGGCTCGGCCACTCTTAATTTTCCTTTGTCCAAGAGTTCGATAACCACGCGAATGTCGGCCTGAACAGACGACTCTTTTAATAATTCTCTATTCTCCCAAGCGCTTTCGATGGAGCTTTGTAAATGTTGCATAATTTAGGTGCGAATGTCCTAAAAAATAAGGA
Source organism: Chitinophaga pinensis (assembly GCA_945878925.1). Classification (GTDB taxonomy): domain Bacteria; phylum Bacteroidota; class Bacteroidia; order NS11-12g; family UBA9320; genus JABWCE01. The sequence goes on along the minus strand of CAMDXE010000018.1, from coordinate 16,020 downwards.
AAATTACAAGGATGAAAAACGAATTTTGAGCAAGTTTTACTCAGTTAATTTAAAGGCTAAATTGCCAATTTTAATTTCAACAATTTTTCCATCAATGGCTCAAACAAATCAAGTTTTAGCATATTGGCTCCGTCACTTTTAGCCTCCGAAGGATGGGGATGGATTTCGACAAAGAGCCCGTCAACACCCACTGCAATGGCAGCTTTGGCTATAGTTTCTATGAGTTCGGGCTTTCCGCCTGTCACCCCACTCGATTGATTGGGTTGTTGTAAACTATGCGTAATATCCATAATAACAGGCGCTCCCATGGCTTGCATCTCTGGAATATTTCTAAAATCAACGATTAAATCGCCATACCCAAACATGGTGCCTCTATCGGTTAGCATCACTTTATTGTTTCCACTGTCCAAAACTTTTTGCATGGCAAATTTCATGGCTGAAGCTGCAGCAAACTGGCCTTTTTTAATATTAATGACCTTGCCGGTATTGGCAGCCGCCACCAATAAATCGGTTTGCCTAAATAAAAATGCCGGAATCTGTAAAATGTCAACATATTTTGAAGCCATTTCTGCTTCATGGCTTTCATGAATATCGGTTACAGTTAATATATCATAGGTTTTGCCAATTTTTGCTAAAATTTCCAAGGCTTTTTGGTCGCCAATACCCGTAAATGAATTTATATGGGTTCGATTTGCTTTGCGATACGAACCTTTGAAAACAAAGGGAATGCCCAATTTATTTGTTATTTCATAAGCCTTGCCCGCAATATCCATGGCCATTTGTTCGCTTTCGATTGCACAGGGGCCTGCCAAAACAAAAAAAGTTTCTTTAAAATTACTTGGATTCAATATTCGATCGAGGGTTTCGTTCCTGTTCATTTTTTATGCTTTGCAAAAATAAAACTTATATCCTTCACTTATCGTTTTAGAATTTGTAGGTACGCCATAACTTACATTCTGGCCTGTGACCATATAATTTAAGTAACCTAAATTAATAAATTATCTGTTTCAAGGTTTGCTTTTAGATTTGCATCTTTTAAAATAAGATAACGGTCAACATTGTGTTGAATCCCTTGAATTTGTTCATCCGTTAATGGCTTCAATACCTTTGCTGGCGAGCCAATTACAAGCGAGTAATCTGGAATCTCGGTTCCGCTAACAACTAATGAATTGGCTCCAATAATGCAAAAATTTCCAATTTTGGCTCCATTCATTATGGTACTATGCATGCCCACAACAACATGGTGACCTATAGTGGCGCCGTGTACAATTGACAAATGACCTACAACGCAATCCTCTCCTATTTGTATCGGATACCCTTCGTCGACATGCAATACCGCAAGATCTTGAATATTGGTTCTGGCTCCAATCTCAATTTTGTCGTTATCGCCTCTGATAACCGCACCATACCAAACCGATACATCATCGCCTAAACAAACATTACCTACAATGGTTGAATTCGAGGCTTCAAACACCCGCTCGCCTTTCTTTATTTTACTCATTCTAAAACCCTTTTTATGAAAAAAACCTTTATTTTTTATACGCTCTTAATAATATTTATTATGTACCATTCGATAGTAATAATTCTGAATTTTACTTTTTAAAATATACTGTAAAGTGTCCGAAACCATTGATTGTTTTTCTAAGGATGTGTGCTGTAATTTAAAGTTCTTTCCATTAAACGAAAAGCAATATTTTTGAGTAATGGCTTGGTAATTACCATCTTCGTTCTGAAACGCCATTTTTTTATCAGCAGTTTCAAAATAGGTACCCAAAGTAAAAATTTTTCCGGTAAAGCCTATTTTGTCTAAACCTAAAGGCACAATATCGCTGTGTTGAATAATATTTGTGTTAACCGTTGGCTGAGGGTTAGAGGGGTCGTATACCAAAAGCGGTACTTCATATTTTCGGTCGCTGCGCTGATAAAATTTTGAAAAATTTTGACCGCTGTGGTCTCCTGTAATAATAAAAATCGTTTCTTTAAACCAAGGCTCCTTTTCAATGGCTTTAAAAAACTGACTTAAACATTGATCGGTGTAGCGAATGGTTTTGTGCATGGGTTCGCTAATGGCTTTAAAGCTATCGCTGTATTGGGCAGGCAAAGTGTAAGGATGATGGCTACTCAATGTAAAAACAGCTGCTACAAACGGCGATTTTTTATCTGAGAGTTCTTTGGCCACAAATTGCAAGTATGGCCCATCGAAAATACCCCATTGCCCATCAAAATCGGCCTTCAATCCCGAGTACTGATCTTTGCCCGAATACAACCAACCTCGCGATTTCAAAAAGGCCTCGAACCCCAAAGTACCGTTCTTGCCTCCGTGATAGAACGAACAATTGTATCCCTCTTTTTTTAAATAGAATGGAAATCCTGGCGTAATATTCGAAAGATAATTGCTGTACATAAAATCAGTTTTGGTAAGTTTTGGTACGCCTTCGAGTATGGCCGGAATGGCATCTACGCTGCGTGTTCCGTTGCTATAAGCATGCGAATAAAACGCACTCTGCTTTGCCAATTGAACTAAAAAAGGAGAATGAGAAACGGCGGTGCCTGTGGCAGGAAATGTATATTCTTTTCCAAAACTCTCGAGTATTAAAATTACAATATTTTTATTAGGCCCAGCTTTCATTTGGCGACACGCATAATAATCGCCTTTCATGATTCCTTTCATCTGCTTTTTATCAAAATAAACGGGAATTTTAATGGATTCGCCTAATAGCGATTCCAAAAAATTAAATCCAGAACTTACCACCAATTGAGCATGTGATTGAGGAACAAACAAAGCCGAATCGACACTTCTCAAAGGTTTTAGCCTAAATCCACCTCTTACCGTTAATATTAACAGCCCCACAAACACTATATTCAAAATTACCTGTTTGTAAATTCGAAGATTAACGCATTTTTTAGTTTTTGGATATCCTTTCCAGGCACAAAATAATACGCCCAGTATAGGGGGAACAAACCAAATATAATCGAATACATACTTACTTAGTTTAACATTTTCGTGGCCTGCCATTTTAAATAAACCAACGTTTATACGCGTTTTAGAGAAAGGAAAATAGCCGGCATCCACACCCGTTAGAATGAGTAAAAATGCCATCATGCTAATAAAATAGAGCTTTAATATTTTTTCAAAAATTAAACCTTCAAAAAAAGGATGAGGGATGAGGTGAAGCAGTATAAAAGGCAACAATATGTAGAAGAGCGTTATTAAATCGAAGTAGCTCCCCCAAAACATAACCCCTACAAAGTCCACCACTCCTGTGTATTCAAATTGGCTGGCATTAACTATCCAAAATAAAATTCGGGCAAGCCCTAATATTATTAATGCAAGCGCCAACCTTCGCAAAAGCAATAGTATTGGATTTTGTAGTGTCGAAGAATTAATTTTCAAACCTTGCAAAAATAAGTAGCGCTTACAAAATGTGGATATTAAACTGCAAATAATAAATATCCTTAAAGAGCGAATTGCTAATTTTGAAGCATTGAGAAACAAAAGCATTCGGGTTTTTAAATGAATCCCTTAAGCTTCTAATGCGTATTTCATTCAAATCCAATAAAGATAAATCAAAGACTTAATATGAGCCAAAACGAACAATTAGAAAAACTAAAAGTATTAAAACTTACCATCGATAAATTAGAAAAAAGCTATGGAAAAGGCATAGTCATGAAAATGGACGATGCCAGTATTGGGGCCATGGAAGTTATTTCAACCGGTTCATTAGGCTTAGATATGGCCTTAGGCGTTGGGGGTTTTCCAAAAGGAAGGGTTATTGAAATTTATGGGCCCGAAAGCAGTGGAAAAACTACATTAGCCATGCATTGCATTGCCGAGGCACAAAAAAAAGGAGGCATAGCCGCCTTTATTGATGCAGAGCACGCCTTTGACAAATCGTATGCCGAAAAAATTGGTATAAATACCGCCGAAATGTTGATTTCGCAACCGGATGACGGGGAGCAGGCTTTAGAAATTGCCGACAATTTAATTCGTTCGGGCGCCATCGATGTTATCGTGATTGACTCTGTGGCGGCATTAGTGCCAAAAGCCGAAATTGAAGGCGATATGGGAGAAAGCAAAATGGGATTGCAGGCCCGATTGATGAGCCAAGCTTTGCGCAAGTTGACTGGAACCATTAATAAAACAGGCTGTATCTGTATTTTTATAAACCAATTAAGAGAAAAAATCGGGGTAATGTTTGGCAATCCTGAAACTACCACCGGTGGTAATGCCCTGAAATTTTACGCCTCTGTGCGATTGGACATACGCCGTATGAATCAAATAAAAGATGGTTTGGATGCTACAGGAAACCGAGTGAAAGTGAAGGTGGCCAAAAATAAAGTAGCCCCCCCCTTTAGATTAGTCGAATTCGACATAATGTTTGGTGAAGGGATATCGAAAGTTGGCGAAATTATTGACATTGGGGTAGATTTAGAAATTGTTCAAAAAAGCGGCTCATGGTTTAGCTATAACGGCACCAAACTTGGGCAAGGACGCGACTCCGTAAAACAGTTGCTTCTGGACAATCCTGAAATGGCCGATGAAATAGAAGCTAAAATTAGAGAAAAGGTTAAGCCGGCTAAAGCATAATTGCAGGCATGGTTTATTAAGAACCCAAAGGCATGAAAAAATTAGGGATTGTTTTTGCTTTATCGTTCGGTTTGGTTTGCTGCGACACTGCAAAGCAAAAAACCAAAGAAACTTTAAACGAAGGGGGCGAACTTGTTGGCAAAGCCGCTACCGAAATTGCCCAAGGAATTAGCGACGGGGTGCAAAAAACCCTGGATTGTGAAATAACTTTATCCTCCGAATTAGGCCTAAAAGGCATAAAAAAAGGAAATTTTTATATTGGTCAAGATTCCTCAGGTGGCGTTCACAATGTTTTGCGTCTTTATTTAATTTTCGATCAACCCTTTGATGGCACTATTCTGGCCAAATTGTTTACACAAAACGGCTTAGAATGTGGTAGATCGAAACTAAAGGTGAGCGGCGTATCGGGCGATGCCAAATATTTTGATTTTGCATTCGACAAACGCACCCATATCGAATCCAAAAGCATTATAACTCTCGAATAATACATCAACATCTGCTTCCTACACGAACCCCATATCTCTTAAAAACACTTTACCCCTCGCTCGAATGGGATGGATTGAATACAAAAAAATCGGTTTACATCACCTTTGACGATGGCCCTCATCCAAGCATCACCCCTTGGGTTTTAGATCAATTAGATATTTATGGATATAAAGCCATATTTTTTTGCATTGGTGCCAATGTACAAAAAAACCACGAGCTATATCTCGAAATTTTGAAAAGAGGCCATCAAGTAGGCAATCACACTTTTCACCATTTAAGTGGTTTTAAATCGAATAATAAGAACTATTTCAACAATATTCAATATTGCTCCGAATGGGTCAAAAGTGAATTATTTCGCCCTCCGCACGGCCATTTAAATCCCATTCAAATTCGCTACCTCAAAAAAAAATATCGCATAATAATGTGGAGTTTGTTAGCCGAAGATTGGAACCCAAAATTGAATTGCAAACGAAAAATCGAAAACCTAAAGGCCCTAACCAAACCCGGCGATATTGTTGTGTTTCACGACAGCGAAAAGGCTCAAAAAAATTTAGAGTATTTATTGCCAAACTATTTACAATACTTGAGGGATGCCAATTTTCAAAGCGCATTGTTTAATTAAATGGCTTTAGCGTTTCTCATAGGATTTTATGGTTTAATAGGGGTGTATTTTTTTATACAACTGCTGAGTTTAATTGCCTTATTTATTACAAAAAATCGAACTGAGGTCAAACATGATCCTCTGCCTATGGTATCGGTTTTGCTAGCCGCACGCAACGAATCGCATACCATCGAACGCTGCTTGAATGCTCTGCGCCAATTGGATTACCCCATCGATAAGTTTGAGGTTTTAATTGGCAACGACGATTCATCCGACGATACTCAATTTATTGCCGAACGTTGTATTCAAGGCCTTCCTAATTTTAAAATTTATACTATTGATGCCCCTCTCGGAAAGGCTTTGGGCAAAGCTAATGTCTTGGCTCATTTAGCTCATAAAGCTAAGGGACACTATTTTTTTATTACCGATTGCGATGTGGCGGTTCCAAAAGGTTGGATTAAATCGCTATTAGGGAGTTTTCAATCCGATGTTGGCATAGCCTCGGGCACATCCCTTTGTTATGGCCATTCGCCAAATGCTTTATTACAACGCATAGATTGGTTGCATTTTATGGGCTATATCAAAGCTTTTGCCAATTTAGGAATCTCATGCACATCCGTGGGCAATAATATGGCCGTAAGGGCCGAAGCCTACTGGCAAACGGGGGGCTACGAGAACATTGAATTTTCGATTACCGAAGATTACAAACTTTTTAAAGAAGTTACCCAAAACGGTTGGCAATGGCGAAACATACTTTCGCCCCAATCCTTGGGTTTGACTATGCCTATTTCTACTCTACCCGAATTTATGCATCAACGAAAGCGCTGGCTAATGGGCGCACGAGAATTGCCATTAATTTGGAAAATCATGCTGCTTATTTATGGATTGTTTATCCCAAGCCTTTTAGTAATGGCTGTTTACGATCCTCTAATAGCCCTTTATGTTGGCCTTATAAAATTTGGCCTTCAAAGTATCTTTATACTTTGCTTGCATTTAAAATTGGGGCGAAAGTTGAATTTTTGGCCTTTTTCACTCGTGTTTTACGAAATATATTTTTATGCCAGTACAATAGGCACGGCCCTTTTTTACCTTTTACCCATCGCTTCGGTTTGGAAAGGAAGAACCTATAAGATAAATGGGCTCAAATAGCCTAAAGTAAAATTAAATTTATACTTTTGAAACTTTAAAAATCACTCCTAACTATGAGAAAAACAATCTTCCTAATATCCCTTTGCACGATGGCATTAACTGCGTTTTGTCAACCTAAAATTGCAAATAACAGTTTTGAAACTTGGGAAAATAAATTTGGTAAAGTAGCCCCCGTAGGCTGGCTCTGCGATTCGCTTAGCCTTGCAAATGGAAGCATTAAGCGTTCGAATGGAGGAAGTGATGGTTCTTATGCCGTTCAGTTGAATACAGTGCTTGACCAAACCAATATAGTAAGTTCGGTTATCCAACGCGACGATTCGTTGAGCAGCATCCCTGGTGATTTATTATTCGATTATAAGGTAGTAAACAACAACTCGCTTGTAAATGGTTTGTACATCGAAATTTATTTTAAAGATGCGAGCAAAAAAGCGCTTAAAGATTTCCAATGGAGCTCTACTGGAAACACTGCAAATTTTGCTTCAGGATTTATGCCTATCGATTTCAAAGCAGGCGAAATACCAAAATATTACACCTTGCGCCTCAGTTATTTTTACATTACCGCCCTTGCTGGAGAATATACTATTTTCGACAATTTAAGATTTGCAAAAGCTGGTAGTGTCGCAAAAGATAAAGAAATGGCCAATTTACATGCCTATCCTAATCCCGCAGTGCAAACGCTTAATTTTACCAATCAACCGAAGGATCAGCTTAATAGAGTGCGATTTATTAGCGTTGACGGAAAAATTTCGGAGCACTTACTTACTAATTCAAGCCTCGATATAACGATGATGAACAAAGGTATTTACAGTTTGGAATTTGTAAACTCAGCAAATCAGGTTATTAAAAGGCAGAAAATCTGCATTATGCCATAGCCTAACGCCACAACAAACTGCTATCGCCATAGCTTAAAAATCGGTAATCGTTTTTTAAAGCATAGGAATAAATTTTTTGCCAATCGTGGCCAATAAAAGAAGCGATTAACATAATTAGGGTTGTTTTGGCATGATGAAAATTTGTAATTAACCCATTGACCGAAGAAAACTTATAGCCTGGCATAATCATAATAGCCGTTTCGGCCACTAAATCCGTTAACTTATTTTTTTCCATGTAGTTCAATATTTCCATTAATGAACTCTGCCAGTCCAAGGGAAGTTGCGAAAAAGAATAGGGGTATAATTTATCAATGTTCAATGGCTCTATTTCTTTGCGAAACAGTTTGACGCCTATCCAATATAAAGTTTCAAGGGTGCGCAAAGAGGTAGTACCTACGGCCACTTTTATACGGTCGTTTAACAATTGATTTATAGTATGTTTCGAAACGGAAATAATTTCGGCATGCATAACGTGGTTTACCATATAATCGACCATAACCGGAGCAAATGTACCAGCGCCAACATAGAGGGTGACTTCTTCGGTTGTAATTTGTTTATTTCTCAAATCGCTCAATACCGATGGGGTAAAATGCAATCCTGCTGTAGGAGCAGCCACAGCACCCTCTTGTTTGGCAAAAACAGTTTGATACGAAACCGAATCCTCGGGGTTAGCCGCTCGTTTAATATAAGGAGGCAAGGGTATTTTACCTATACTCTCCAATATTTTACCAAATGCAAGGCCACCATTCCATTTAAATTCAACCCATTGATTTTCTCTTGAAACCAAGCTAACACTGACCTCCGTTGCTATGCCAGGCAATAGCGCTCTTAAGGTTTCGCCGTCTTTCCAACGTTTTAGATTGCCAATCATGCATTTCCATATTGCGGTATCGGATACAGTCAACGCTCTTTCGATTTGAGTAAATGGAGCAATTGGTTCCAATAAAAAGAGTTCAATTTTAGCACCACTCGATTTATAAAAATGCAAACGCGCCGGAATTACCTTCGCATTGTTGGCAATTAATTGCACCGAATTTGGCAATAGAGCAGGGAGGTCCTTAAAATAATTATCCGCTATTTTACTGTTTTTGTAGTAAAGCAATTTTGACTCATCGCGCACCGATAAAGGATTCTGAGCAATTCTATCTTCAGGAAGTTCATAATCGAACTGCGATATTTTTAATGTTTCTATGTGTTGAGGGCTCATAAAAGTTGAAACCGTTTGCCGGGCAAGGATTTAATAAATCCTTTAAATTCCAGATCGAGCAAAGTTAATGCAACACGGCTATTGCCCAAAGTCGAAACACTCACTATTTCGTCAATACCTATTATTTTTTTTTCTTTTATAAGCGTCCAAATAATCGTTTCTTCTTGGCTTAAATCAATGGGCAAGCTACGCTGTGCGGCGGGCAATTTAGTGGCCATATCCCATCCCAACGATTTTTCAAGATCCAATGCACTTTCAATCATTTCGGCTTTATTGGTTTTAATAAGGTAATTACAACCCTCCGATTTTTCATCACCTATTCGCCCAGGTAGGGCCAGTAAATTTCTATCGTATTGCCAAGCCAATTCGGCTGTAATCATTGAGCCTCCGCGGCGCGCAGTTTCTATAACGATGATGGCATCGCATAGGCCGGCTACAATTCTATTTCGACGAGGAAAATTTTCTCTATCGGCATTTGTATTCGATATAAATTCGGTAACCAATCCACCCTGGTTCAAAATCATTGAATCCACATGTTTTTTATGCACCGATGGGTAAAGTTTATCGAGTCCGTGAGCCATGACTCCAAGGGTTGGAAGCCCAAATTTTAAAGCCGCTTTATGCGCGCAAATATCTATTCCGTAGGCCATTCCACTAATTATCATACAGCCTGTATGGCTCAAATCTTCGACCAATCTATCGCAAAATTGTTTGCCATATTCCGTTGGGGTACGCGTGCCTACTATGCCAATAATTTTATCGGCATTCAAATTGGCAGCCCCCAATTGATAAAGCAATACAGGGCAATCAACGGTGCTTCGCAAACGGTAAGAATAGTTGGGGTCGGCATAAAATAATGGCTTAATTTTATTTTTTTCAATAAACGAGAGTTCCGTTTCGGCTCGCTTAAAATCGTTAAATGCCAATACCGAATTTGCCGTAAAGAGGCCAATGTCGGGTATTTTCAAAAGGGTGGATTTTTTAGTTTTAAAAACCTCGGAAGCGCTTCCGCAGTATGAGATTAAGTTTTTGGCCAGCACCGCACCTACCCCATTTATTTGGGTTAGGGCTATTTGATACAAAAGTTCCATAAAGTTAATCGGCAAAGCGAAAATAAACTTTTTTGCGCTCTAATATTCGAGCTTATTTACGGATTTTACTTTTTGTTAGTATTGGTGTTAAGATGCAAATACCCGATTAATTCATCATAATTATAGCTTTGATTTTTATGATAAATAAATACATCGTAGTCGTTTTCGGTTTCGAAATGATCGCCTTCGGTAAAGGTATGTTCTGGCACATTTCCACTATCCGATGGCGAAACATATTCATAGTTATAATGGCTTTGTTTAAGCTTTACCGCTTTGTAATACATACCTTTTGCAGCGTCGTATTTCATCCTAAATTTTTCTTTCATCTGCCAATCGCTCAATTCGCCATAAATATAAACCCCGTTTGGACTAATTTCATGATCGGCTTTTAAGAAAAAATGTACGAGCGCATAATCGCCGTCTTCCACAATTTTAAGCCCATCCTTATTTTGTATGGCCCTTCGACCATTATAGTCAAACTGATTGTAGTAGGCTAAATGGGCTCGGGTTTGATCGGGTTTTAAAACTGCATTTTTCATAGAGTCGATAAACTTGTCGGCCACATTCATGCTAAAAAATCGCAGGGATCGTATGTCGAAAAACCGGTATTCGTTGCCGCCATAAAACAAGTTACCCTCTTCGTAATTGTATACCAATTGGCCATTGTTCACAAAATTTGGTTTGAGATTGGTAATTGAGGTGCTTAAATTATAATTCTGAATAACTGTGGCCTTTACATCAATAAAAGGATTTGGTATTAAATAATTTTTATAATCCACCCAAAAATCCACCTCTTGTTTCGAAAATCTAAAACGAACATCGGTAGCGCTATTAACCTGGGCTGTAACTATTAATTTTGAATCGATAACCATAAAACGCCTCACTAATATCAAGGCCTCTTGGTCAAAATCTCGGTATACTTTTAAGATATAATTGCCCGAGCGGGTGATGGCCATATCCGAATTTGGAAAAAGACATTTGTAACTCACATATTTTTGATACGTGTTGGTACTCGATTTGATGTCGGTAATATTGCCTTGATAGGTTCCCGATAAATATTCATTTTGCGTTAAATCGCTTGGCTCCCAATTGGCGTTGCAATGAATCAAAGTGTATTGAAAAAACTCATGCGTCGATTTTAATACATCAAACGTAAGCTGCAATTGTTCCTTCGATTGTAGATTAATAAGGGGAACCGGATCCGATGGCTCACTCACCTTGGTTAGTAATACCGTTTCAACATTAGGATCGATTATCTGATTGGTGTAAACAATGCGATCATCCACTCCCAGGTCTTGCGATTGGGCTATAAAAGGCAAAAAAATAAAGAGGTAAAGAAGTCGTTTTAGCATTTCAAAAAGAATAACGCAAAATAGTAGCCAATTTGTGTATAAACCAATTTTATTTATAGCCGTGTATGCAATTTTTAATTGCCTTGCCTGTATAATTAGAGAATGCTTATAAATATATTTGCTGCTTAAATATTGGGTACATAAACCTAAAACACTATAAAAAAACAACCCATTATGCAACATATTACCGAATCAAAACATATAACCGAACAAGCATTTGAGGCTACTATTGATGGACATAGCCTTAGGTTTGATAGCAAAGAAGGAAATACAGGACCAAGGCCAAAAGCCATTTTATTAAATGCCTTGGCTATTTGCGCAGGCTTCGATACCGTAGTAATATTAAAAAAAATGAAAGTTGAATTTTCCGATTTCAACATCATCACTACAGGCGATTTAACTAAGGATGTTCCTTCCGTTTATAGCCACATTCACATGGAATTTAAAATTAAATCGTCCCCAAAAAATAAAACTAAAATTGATAGAGCCGTTTATTTATCTACCCAAAAATACTGTGGCGTTTATGCCATGCTTATTAAGGTATGTCCAATTACGATTTCCACTATTTATCTTTAATTTTCGTTAATTCAGTCAGTCAACTGACTGAATTAATGTAAATTTAGTCAGTTGATTGACTGAATTGGCATTTTTTGAAATGGATTTTGGAGGAAAAGGGAAAGTAAAGCTTTAATATTTCGATGCTTGAACACACACCACGAGGCGAATGGATCTCCTTCGTTAGCATCATAAAATTCCTAAATTGATAATTAATGATGAGGTCCTCCCTTTTTGTAGGACCTATTAATTTAGAGTTGATTTAGAAAGTAGCTTAAATTGATTAAATTTGGAGTGTGAAAAAAGATGACGATATATTGAAATCGCTTATTGCTGGTGGCTTTATTGGTGCGGCTTTGGGAGCTTTGTTATCTAAAAATAAAAATAACGGCGGAACAATAGGTGCCCTGGCAGGTGCTGTAATTTTGGCTACTTATAGGGCCAATGAAAATGCCCAAAAAACAAATATTCCTGTATTTATTGAGGAAAATGGAATTGTTTATGAAGTGAATTCCAAAGGAGAAAAGAAATTCATTAAAAAGATTCAAGAATCACGAAAACCAGTTCCTGAAAAATTTCAATTGAGATAATATGGAGATTAAAAGAATGCGAATTTTTGCAGGCCCCAATGGCTCTGGAAAAACTACCATTATTAATCACCTTAAAGATAAAATCAATTTTGGGGTTTATGTTAATGCTGATGATATTGAACAAATACTTCTCGAAGGGAAAGTTATTATGTTTCGTAAATACAAGCTCAAACTCCTAAACGACGATGTTCAAACTTTTTTCAGAGAAAGCAAGCTGTCGCCAATAAAACATAATAATGAGGGGTATTGGAAAAATATTACCGTTGTTAATAATCAACTAATTTTAAATCCATTAGTTCAAATTGACTCCTATCTTGCTGCCGATATTGCCGAATTAATAAGGCAACAATTACTTATAGCTAACTTATCTTTCTCATACGAAACCGTAATGAGCCATCCTGATAAAATTAACTTCTTAATTAAAGCAAAGAAAATGGGGTATCGAATTTATCTATATTATATTGCCACCGAAGACCCCTTAATTAATATAAACAGAGTAAATGTTCGTGTTGCCCTAAATGGGCATCCTGTGAGTCCGGAGGTGATTGAGCGAAGATATTACAAAAGCCTTCAAAACCTTAAAGGAGCGGTTAAACAAACAAACAGGGCTTATATATTTGACAATTCAGGTACGGCAAGTTTGCTGGTTGCTGAAATAACAGAGGGTTCTGATGTTATTGTAATTGATCCAGAAAAAGCACCAAATTGGTTTATTAAATATTTGGTTGACTAGATTTATCAATGTTTTATTTGCTAATTTCTTCTCTAAATTCTATACTAATTAATGACAATATGTAAGCTTCCCCAAAAATAGTACAATATCAAATATAACGGTAAAGGTGCAATGAAGTCCTCCATATTTGTCAGACATTTTAAATTAGAGTTTCTGGATAATTTTCATGCAAGGTCAAAATCTAACCTCTAACATTCTAATCTCTAATAATCCAACCTCTAAAAATCTTCTCAAATCCTCTCCGCGCAAGCCATTCCATCCAAGGCTGCCGATACAATTCCTCCTGCAAAGCCCGCTCCTTCACCACATGGATACAAGCCTTTTATTTGGGGATGCTGCAAGGTTTCTTTATCACGGGGAATTTTTACAGGCGAAGACGTGCGGCTCTCCACTCCCACCAAAAGGGCTTCAGGACTTAAATAGCCTTTCATTTTTCGGCCCATTTGCATAAGTCCTAAGCGCAAAGATTGGGTAATTTCATTGGGTAAAATATCATCCAATATGGCGGCTTCTACTCCCGGTATATATGAACATTCAGGCAAGGTGGTACTCGTTTTTTTATTTACAAAATCAACAAGCCTTTGGGCCGGAGCAGTTAAATTTTTAGCAATGGCTTTATATGCTTTTTGTTCTATTTCTTCCTGGTATTTCATGGCTGCCAAAGGGCCCCATTCTTTATAGTTTTCCCAGTCAGGTGGGTTCACCGAAACCACCATTCCCGAATTGGCAAATTTTCCGTTTCGTTTCGATGGCGACCATCCATTTACTACTATTTCGCCCGGCGATGTGGCTGCCGGAGCGATAATACCTCCGGGACACATACAAAATGAAAATACACCTCGCCCATGGGCTTGCTCCACCAAGCTATAGCTGGCAGGCGGCAAAAATTCATCCCTTATTTTACAGTGGTATTGTATAGAATCGATAAGGCTTTGAGGATGTTCAATGCGCACGCCCAAGGCAAAAGACTTGGCCTCGATGGCTATTTGTTTTTGATGCAATAAAGCAAAAATATCGCGAGCCGAATGGCCGGTGGCCAAAATAATTTGATCGGTTTCAATTTCCTTGCCGGAGGCTAGTTGAACCGCTTCGACCTCGTTATTTTTGAGTATAATATCAGTAAGCTTTTCATTAAAATACACTTCGCCCCCATGATCCAAAATAGTTTGACGTATGGATTCAACAATTTGAGGCAGTTTATTGGTCCCAATATGAGGATGCGCCTGATATAATATAGATTCATCGGCGCCATGGGCTACAAATATCTCAAGCACTTTACGAACATCGCCACGTTTTTTGCTACGGGTATACAATTTTCCATCGCTATAGGTTCCGGCTCCGCCTTCACCAAAGCAATAGTTCGACTCGGGGTTGACGATTCCTTCGCGGTTTAAAATGGCTAAATCGCGGCGGCGCTCTTTGACGCCTTTACCCCTTTCGACAATAATGGGTTTAATCCCCTTTTCCAAAAGTTGCAAGGCAGCAAACATTCCAGCAGGCCCAAATCCTACAATAAGGGCCGATTTTTTGGTTGGGGAAGCGAGTATGTTCGAATTCCAAATTTTTTCATCAATTGTTTCTCCCTCCAAATACACTTCAAGTACCAAGCGGATAAGTATTGGCGACTTTCGAGCATCAATGGATTCTTTAATTTTTTTGATGCCTCCCACAGGTGCCCCAAGTTTTTGCCTAACAATTTCATTAATTTTATGATTGTCGGCCGCTTGTTCGGGCGTTAAAAAGAGTTCGAGGGTATAGGCCATTAGTTCGAAAAATCTTTGCTAAGTACTTGTAAATAGGCTTTCCCATAAACTCCATTCGAATCCTCAGGACACGAATTTGTCCAATATTTGCGCGTTACATTATCGAATAAGGAGGTACAATTTTTAGTAACGAACCCAAACCCATTATTAAAAAAATAAGAGGCAAATGGCTTCGCATCTTCCTGAGATATATCGTTCGAATACGGGTAGGATTGGCCTCTTTTGATGGCACATTGGCTAAGTATTAATAAAGGAATATCGGTTTGAGAACACACCCTGCTCACCGTTTGGGGAGGGCCAATAAGCCCGCCAGTTAATACCATTGGAATATGGAATTTTTCTTTGGCCATAATCTCATTTATCCCTAACCTAGCTACCCCATGGTCGGCCACTATTACCACTACTGAATTTTCCCAAAGGGGCGATATTTTTAAACCCTCTATAAATTTCCCTAAGCAGTCGTCGGTATACCTTGCCGCACTCATATATTCTTCATCCCCGTTTTGTTTACCAAAATAAAAGTTGCCAGGCAAATCGTAAGGTTCATGGTTGCTTAAGGTAAAGAGCCCTGAGAAAAAAGGTTGTTTATGGGTGTGCAAGTCTTTTAAATATTTTTCAAACATAAATTCGTCATGAACCCCCCATTTGCCTCGCGTTAAGGATGAATTAAGATCGCTATTGGTAACTAATTTTTCAACACCTGCCGAAATAAAATAAGAGCGCAGGTTGGCAAAATCAAGATTTCCTCCGTAATAAAAGGAGGTGTGATACTTGGCCATTTTTGCATCTTTAAAAACGGAAGGCAGACTTGCAAATTTTTCAGGAAATTGGACCACCGCCGACTTAGGCATTGCAGGATAACCGCTAAATATGGCTACCAAGCCTTTGTCGCTTCTATCGCCACTTGCATATAAATTCGAAAAATAAATTCCATTTTTTGTCAAGGCATTAAAATTTGGGATTACCTCTTTTCCCTTGTATTTCAAACCTACTAATTTTGATAAATAACTTTCTAAAACAATCACTATAATAT
>CAMDXE010000017.1 GCA_945878925.1 Chitinophaga pinensis | reverse complement strand
TAGGCATACGAAGGAATATAATGGCCTGTAAGGCAAATTCCGACAGCCGATAAAATGCCAAGAACGACTAAAATTTGAAATGCACTTCGGAAAATAATTGGCCTTAAAAAATCATCATGTTGTTTGACAAAGCTAACAAGCGTATAGCCCATACCCGAAACGAAAAAAAACGTAAAGCTTGACCCCAACAACAAATAGGTTTCCCATTGGTTGATAAGGATGGAGGATTGTATGTATTTTGCAAAAATTATGGAAATAATGGCAACTCCAGCCGTTTTCAATAAATTGTAAATCTGCAAATATTCGAGGCCTTCGCTTTGCTTAAATATTTCTTTTATCCTGTAAAATGTTTGTTGAACTATCAATCTGACAAAACTATAAAAAACAATTTGAGTTGAGGGGTAATATTACTATTTTTGCACTTCTTAACACGAAAGGAGCTTTTGGCTTGTTTCTAAGGCGTTAAATATGGTGATTGTAGCTCAGTTGGTTAGAGCGCTTGATTGTGGTTCAAGAGGTCGCGGGTTCGAGCCCCGTCTTTCACCCCAGTTTTATTTTTGATTCTAATTTATTCGTATACTTGAATATTATTTTCGTTTTAATATGAAAAGCCTAAGCGCAATCTTTATACTTTTTTTACTCTATTCTTGTTCAAATTCATCAACGGACACCACTAATAACCTCGATTCAAGCGCAATCGAACCTACACTTGAGGTGGATGTATTGGATACAACTGGTGGCAAAGGGGTGTTTTTTGAAACCCTTCATGATAGCCAAATTGTTAAAAGCCCAATAAAAATAAAAATGGGATTAAAAGGAATGGAAGTTGAAGCTGCAGGGCCTATTAATCAAAACAAAGGTCATCATCACATAATAATTGACGGTACTACTATTGATGAGGGATTGCCGATACCTTTGGACGAAACTCATATTCATTTTGGTAAAGGACAAACCGAAACAGAATTGAACCTTACTCCTGGCCCTCATACATTAACGCTTCAATTTGCAAATGGCGTTCATGCATCGTATGGTCATAGGTGGGGGCGAAGCATTACGGTGATAGTTAAATAATTGGGAATAAAAAATTCCTAATTAAATAGTTTAATAAGCAATTCTTAATTTTTTACTGCCTACATATGTTAGTGATTTATTATGCGAATCGTTGTTTATTTTTTACTCATAGCATGGCCCTTGCAATTGTTATCGCAAGGGATAAGAAATCAATTTATTTCTTTACAACAAGATTTTCATGATCATGGCATCGATTTATTAGACAAAAATCTAGTAAATTTTGATTCTACACTTACCCAAACCACGCGTATAGGATTCAATAAATACTTAGGCCGCAAAAGTTTTATCTCTGTTGGAGCAAGCAAAGGTCAAATGTGGACGCCTAATTTAGAAAACAAATTCGCAAGTAAAATAAATACTCTTGGTTTTGATGCCACCTTAGTACTTAAAACAAGAGCCTTGCGCATTAATGTTAGAAAACCCTTCCTTTCACCAAATTTTTCATTTGGCTATCATTATTGGCACTCATCAAAAATTGAAGAGTCAAGTAGGATTCCAAATTATTATGCCTTGCGATATGCCATAGGATTAGAAATGGCTCTAAAAAACAATACTTCAGTTTTTGTTTGGAGCGCAATCAATCAGCAACTAAATGGAAGTTTCGAAACCCATGCGGTTCATTCCATAGGCGTTAGCAGAGGTGTTCAGGTTTCAAAATCAAAGGTGCCGATTGAAACTAAACAAGGCAGCATCAAGCAAGAGGAAAAGACAGTATCGGATTCGGGTACCGACCGAAACGATTTAGAATCAAAAGGTTTGGTCCCGAAAAATCAAGTAATAATTGATTCTCGTATAGATTCGTTGGGCAATGTTATACAGGTTTTAACAGAAAGGCAACAGAAGCTTAGATCTGAAATATTGCAATTATCAAAATGGTTGAAGGCCAAAGAAAATAAACCAAAACATACCCTTATTGAGCCTACAAATAAGGAAGACATACGATCGGATATTTCAGATTCTTCTACCGTTTATATTCAAAAACCAATTGAGATGGTTTATCACAAAACCCAATCGTACTATGTAGTGATTTTGTCGGTAACCAATTTAAACCTTGCCATGGCCGAAGCTCAAAAAATACGTTCCAATTATCCAAACGTTAGAATACTAGCCGATCCTAGTGGCTATTACCGAACCGCAATCTTTGCTGGATCGGATAAACAAATCGCAAAAAACATACAATCCGATTTAATCAAAGAAGGTTTTTTGCAGGCATGGCTAGCATTTTATTGAGGAATGAAAGCGCAGTTTATTAAGGTGCCTTAAATAATCAAAATCTTAGAACCATTTAAAAGATAGATTTATCGAAAGCTTTTTGAAATTTTCGATGGTTTAGAACTTAATTTGCGGAAAATATATTTAGAATCATGTCCAACCCTTTCAAATCAATTTTAATTATCCTGACGTGTGCAATTTCTCCAATGGCTTTTGGCCAATATGAGTTAATAGAAAAAGCCGAGCCGCAACCTGGCAAGCCTTTTATTGCCTATGAAAAATACAAGCTTTTGAGCAACGATTTAACCTTGATAATTCATGAGGATCATTCGGATCCTATCGTCCATGTTCAGATTGCATACCACGTTGGTTCGGCACGCGAGAGCATTCGAAACAGTGGCTTTGCACATTTTTTCGAGCACATGATGTTTCAAGGTTCGAAAAATATAGCCGATGAAGAACATTTTAAATTAATATCAAAGGCAGGGGGAACCAATAACGCGTTTACCTCTTTTGATCAAACGGTGTATATAAATACGGCGCCAAGCAATTTTACCGAATCGCTTTTGTGGATGGAAGCCGATAGGATGTCAACCCTTTTGGAAGGGTTTACTCAAGCAAAATTCGAAAGCCAACGCAATGCCGTAAAAAACGAAAAGAAACAAAGTTATGATAACCAACCCTATGGCATGTTGAGTGAAGTTATGTTTAAAACTATGTTTGCCAATCAAACCTACGAATGGACTCCCATAGGATTTACCGATGATTTAGATATTGCAACCTATGACGACTTGCGCAAATTCTTTTTGCGATGGTACAAACCCAATAATGCCACGGTAGTTATTTCGGGTGATGTTAACCCCGAAGATGTAAAAACTTGGGTAAATAAATATTACGGTACTTTTAAAAAAGGTAAACCGGTTACAAAAATGAAGAAGGTAAATACCATATTACCTTATGATCAGTATGTTGAAATTTCGGATAATGTATACCTTCCACTTACCTTAATGGCGTGGCCAACAGTCCCCGAATTTCACAAAGACCAAAATGCTTTGGACGTTCTTGCCTATGTATTGGCAGGCAACAACAGTTCGCCATTATACAAAAAATTAGTAAAAACCGAAGAAGCGGTACAAGTTTCGTCGGGCAATAGTTCATTAGAATTGGCAGGGCTAATGGAAATTGATGTTGTAGCCGCTTATGGTGGCCTAACCGTTAAAGAAGTAGAGGCTAAAATTAGAGAAGTGCTGGCCGATTTTGATTCAAAAGGTTGCACCCTTGAGGAGATCAATAAAGCCAAAACAGTATTTAAAACCAATGCCATAAATGTTATGGATGGAGTACAGTCGAAGGCTTTAAAATTAAGCCATTGGAATATGTTGCTCAACAAGAGTTATAATCTGACCGACGAAATTTCGGCTATCGAAGCGGTAACGGTGGAGGATGTTATGCGTGTTTTTAGAACGTACATAAAAGACAAGAAAAGCATTATTATTAATGTGGTGCCGCAAACCACCGAAACCGAGGATACCGCCAAAGGGAAAAGTGTAAATCCCCATGCATCCGAAGCAAAAGCAATGGACCAACAATACGAAGGATTGAGCTATGAAGCACCTATTGATGTTTTCGATAGGGCTTTAAAACCAGAACTAAAACCCGTATCGGCGGTTCGATTACCTGAGTATTATACCACCTCTTTCGACAACGGATTAAAAATTATTGGAACTCAAACCACCGAAAGCCCAAAGGTTATTATTTCGTTTAACATGGAGGGTGGCCAATTGGTTGAAACAGGGAAATATCCTACTGGAACAGCGGCCATGACTGCCGGTTTGATGACCGAAGGTACCGCGAAATTAACTTCGGAAGAATTTCAATCAGAGCTTGATAAATTAGGAAGCAACATTGGTTTTGGAAGTTCCGAAAATGGTACCAATTGCTACATGAGTTGTTTGAAAGAAAATTTAGATGCCACCCTTGTGCTTTTGGGAGGTGCATTGATGACGCCACGATTTGACCCTGCTGATTTTAAACGGCTTAAAAAACAAACCTTAGAATCGGTTCAAAGCAATAAGAAAAATCCATCGTCTATGTCGGACATTGCATACAATAAGATTTTATATAAGGGAACCTTAATTGAAGAATCGAATACGGGAACGTTTAAATCAAATAATAAAATTAAACTCGAAGATGTTAAGGATTATTACACAAAGTTTTACTCACCATCGGTAACCAATGTGGTAGTATCTGGAGATATTTCTCAAGCCGAAGCTATTGAAAAACTTGGGTTCTTAAAAAAATGGGAAAACAAACCTGTAAGTATTCCTTCGATTGGCGAATTGCCAAAATTTGAGAAAGTTCAAATTTACCTGATCGACAAACCCTATGCTCCTCAATCGGTAGTTACGGTAGCTCAAAATCATATTCCATACGATTATAATGGCGATTATTTTAAAACCAACGTTATGTATTTTCCTTTAGGCGGCAATTTTAATAGCAGGCTAACAATGAACATAAGAGAAGAACATGGATTTGCCTATAGCCCTCAATCGGCATTTACCGGCAATAAATATTATGGCTCATTCTTTTGGCAAGGCGATATTAGAACCAATGCCACCGATAGTGCCATACGTGAGGTGATGAAGGAAATTGTTAATTATAAAGCCAATGGAATAACAGAAGAAGAATTGAAATTTACGCAAAGTTCATTGTTATTGGCAGATGCACTCAAATATGAATCGCCCAATCAAAAAGCTGGATTTTTAAATCGTATAATAACTTATAATTTACCTGCTACATACGTAAATGAGCAATTGCAGCTAATCAAAGGGTTTACAAAAGCCGACATTGATGCGATGGCTAAAAAAACATTGCATCCCGAAACGATGACCATTATTGTTGTGGGGCATGCTTATAAAATACGCGATTCGCTTAATAAGCTAGGCTACGGAAAAGTAAAAGAAATAACCTTGGACTAAGGCTAAACAATATTTACAAACAAAGAAGAGGAAAGGTGCATCTTTCCTCTTCTTTGTTTGTAAGGGTTTAAACATCATATTTGTCCTATAATAATACTAATGAACCAATGAAGTTAAAATTTTTATTTCTACTTATTGTCGTTTATGTTTTGGCTGGTTTTGGTTGGTGGACCTATTCGCTGTTGCTTTTTAGCAATGATGAATACAAGATGAAAACTCAACTTTTAAGAACTGGGCAAAAAACCTGTGAATTAAAAGTGGTAGAAATGGCCTTGGCCAAAAAATTTACTTCCAATGCTTGTGATACATTTTTTATTAATGATGTTAAAGTAGTGGCCGATACCACAAAACTTAATGCTTTTGTTGAGAAAATGTTTTTGAAGAATTACACGATAAACTATTCGGAAAATGGAGATACTAAACGCGCTGTAATTCTTATAAACACGGCTACCTTAAAGCAATTAGCCAAAGAATTGAGGTTGAAAAAGAGAAGCTTTACAGTGGAAGCCTTGTTGCTTACCTTACTGATTGGTGTAGGCTTATTTGGAGTGTATTTTTCTGTGAACATGGTTTTTGAATTGAACAAACAGCAAAATAATTTTTTGCTATCGGTTACTCATGAGTTAAAAACACCAATAGCGGCCATCAAACTTTTAGGCGAAACCATAAAGATTAGAGTTTTACCCAAGGAAAAACAGGAAGAATTGTTAGAAAATATTTTAGAAAATGCGTCGAGGCTGCAGGATTTGACTGAAAATATGCTAACCGCCATGCAAATGGAAAACAATAGATATAATCTGCGAAAGGAACCCCTGAACCTTTCGGATTTGGTGAATGAGGTGAAGAAAAATTTTGCATTAAAAAATGAAATCAGAGGCGAAGTTCTTGAAAATGTCATGTACTATGGCGACCTGATATTGCTTAAAATGTCCTTGAATAATCTTGTGGAAAATGCAATTAAATATTCTAATAATCAATCGGTTGAAATTAATTTTTATAAATCAAATCAGGAATTAATTATAGAAATTAAAGATCAGGGCATTGGCATTAATCCTCGATTTAGAAAAAAAATATTTAAGAAATTTTACCGCCTTCAAGACGATGAAACCCGCGACACTAAAGGAAGTGGGCTAGGGTTGTTTATCGTTAAACAAGCCGTCGAAAAACATAAAGGAAAAATCAATGTTGCTCAAAATATTCCAAAAGGGTCTATATTTACGCTTAGTTTTCCTGATTTTATTTAGGTCAGTTTAATATCATTTCACAGTAAGGATAGTGTCAGCAAGAATATATTTACCATATTTGTAAGAAAATTGAACTTTTGAATAATTTGTTTCTTAACACATTAAATTAAAAAAAAATGAAAAAGAGAATTCTATTGCTTGAAGACGAAAAGCATTTAGCCGACACTTTAAAACTAAATTTTGAACTTGAAAGCTATAATGTGGTTTGCGTTCACGATGGCCAAACTGCCATTGCCAAATACAAAGAGGAAAAATTTGATTTAGCTGTGTTAGATATCATGGTTCCAAATATTGATGGAATACGCGTGGCCGAAAGCATTCGCCTACATGATTCGAAAATGCCCATATTGTTTTTGTCGGCAAAAGGCACGGTTGAAGATAGAATTGTAGGATTAAAAAAAGGAGGGGACGATTATATTTCAAAACCATTTAATCTGGAAGAATTGCTTTTGAGGGTGCGGAAATTATTATTGCGCAACGAAGCACAACCTGCCAAAACCAATTTTAATGAATTTACCTTTGGGGCCAATTATATCAATTTTGATAGTTACGAGGCTATCGGTCCTCATGGACCATTTACTTTAACCAAAAAAGAAGCCTTGCTTCTGAAATTGTTGGTCGAAAATAAAAACGAAGTGGTAAGTCGCGAGAAAATATTACAAACCGTTTGGGGCTATGCTGTATATCCATCAACGCGCACCATTGATAATTTTGTATTGGCTTTTCGCAAATATTTTGAAATAGATCCAAAATACCCAAAGCATTTCAAATCCTTACGCGGCGTTGGTTATAAGTTTAACGAAAGCTAATTTCATTAAATACGCCGTTAAACTATATCCTTAAATTTACAAAATTAAATGTGTTGAACCTTAAATTTTATTAAGGTTAGAGAATCATTTAACACTTGGATAAATCTTTAATCCCAACTGAATTTCGAAGTGTTTCCTTTAAGGAATATGTAGTATTTTTGCCACTTCTAAAAAACGATGATAGAAAAAATTTTAATTCTTGATTTTGGTTCACAATTCACACAATTAATTGCTCGCCGAATCAGGGAGTTGAATGTTTATTCGGAGATTCATCCTTATAATAAAATTCCGGAAATTGACGATACTGTAAAAGGAATAATATTATCAGGAAGCCCATGTTCGGTGAATGATTTAGATGCACCATTTCCGAATTTGGAGATAAATGCCCTCAAAATTCCTGTATTGGGCCTGTGTTATGGAGCGCAATGGCTTGCTAAAAGTTTTGGTGGCGAGGTTTCAGCTTCGAGCCATCGCGAATACGGCCGATCGCCATTGGTATCGCATAGCAATTCAATTGTATTCGAATCGGTTTCGCAAACTTCTGTTGTTTGGATGAGTCATGGTGATACCATTACCAAGTTGCCTCCAAATTTCGAAGCACAAGCTACAACCGAAAATGGAACATTGGCTGCCTTTAAAATAAAAGATAAACCCATTTTTGGTTTACAATTTCACCCCGAAGTAACCCATACCGAAGACGGAAAATTAATTCTCCAAAATTTTATTGTTAATGTCTGTGGATGCCAGCAGTCATGGACTCCTGATAATTTTATACATTCGACTGTAGATGCCATTAAGGAACAAGTAGGTGCGGATGTTGTTATTTTAGGACTTTCGGGAGGTGTAGATAGTACAGTAGCTGCCAAACTTATTCAAGAAGCCATAGGTGTCAATTTGGTTTGTATTTTTATTGATAATGGTTTGCTTCGCAAAAATGAGTATGAAAATGTATTGCTCGCTTATAAAGATTTAGGGTTAAACATTGTAGCCATACGCGCAGGCGATAAGTTTCTTAGTCAACTAAAGGGTATTTCTGATCCCGAAAAAAAAACGAAAAGCTATTGGCCGTGTTTTTGTTGAGGTATTCGAGGAGGAATCGAAAAAAGTGGAAGGTGCCAAATGGTTAGGTCAAGGAACAATTTATCCTGATATTATTGAATCGGTTAGTATAAACGGTCCGTCGGCCACTATCAAGTCGCATCACAATGTGGGTGGATTGCCCGAAAAAATGCATTTAAAAATTCTTGAGCCTATAAATTCGTTGTTTAAAGATGAGGTGCGAAGAGTTGGTAAAGCCCTAAATCTTCCAGATGCAATTTTAAAGCGACATCCATTTCCAGGTCCTGGATTAGCTATTCGCATCATTGATGATATTACTCCCGAAAAAGTTGCAATTCTGCAAGAAGCCGATGCCATTTTTATTGACAATTTAAAGGCGTTCGATCTTTACGATAAGGTTTGGCAAGCTGGGGCTATATTTTTGCCTGTAAAAACAGTGGGCGTTATGGGCGATGAGCGCACCTATCAGCATGTAATTTGCCTAAGAGCCGTTACATCGGTAGATGGAATGACTGCTGATTGGGCCGATTTGCCACGCGATTTTTTGGTTAAGACATCGAGCGATATCATAAATAAAGTAAAAGGAATAAATCGTGTTGTGTATGACATTAGTTCAAAACCACCGGCAACTATCGAATGGGAATAACAGACTTTTTAAAAAAGTCTTAATTTTCATATTTGGAATGATAACCATCATTCCAAGCTTTAGTGCGTCAAAAATTGAAGCCGATAGTAGTTACAAAATTGCCTTGATTTTGCCATTACATTTGCATCAGTATTCGGGCATTAATGTAAATCGGACGAATATTATGCTCGATTATTACCAAGGATTTTATTTGGCCCTTAAAGAGTATGAAGCACATGGCTTGCGTATGAAAGTGTTTGTTTACGACAAT
This sequence comes from Chitinophaga pinensis, assembly GCA_945878925.1. GTDB lineage: Bacteria > Bacteroidota > Bacteroidia > NS11-12g > UBA9320 > JABWCE01. The sequence goes on along the minus strand of CAMDXE010000017.1, from coordinate 17,155 downwards.
GAACATGATACTTCCGTAACCAAGGCGATTCTGCAAAAGGATGAATTAAAAAAAATGGATTTAATCGTTACGCCCATTGCCGACGATCATTTACACCTTTTAAATCATTTTTCAAGCAAATATCAAATACCTGTTTTTTCGCCATTCACGGCCATTGATAGTTTATTTCCAAATAACCCTTTATTTTTTAATGCAGCGCCTACCAAAAAAGCGAAAGCCGAGTTTTTTTACGATTATTATCGAAAAACAAACCCTTCGAAAGTTGTACTTATTGTTAAAAATAATTCGGATTGGGAAAAAGGCTATGGTTTCGAATTATTAACCCTGCTTGGTACAAAGTCGGCCATTGATTATCGGCTAATAACAACCGAAGAAATGATAAAGGCCGATAGTAATTTTTTGCCTAAATGGAAGCATTACATTGTTTACCATGGCAGCGAAGATGCAAAAGGCGTTAAAGTTTTGACCACTTTTTTGGATAAACAAAAAGCATTTTTCGAAATAGTGGGCGAATACAAACCGCAAACGTTTAAGCAAATTGCTGATGTTAAACGAAAAAAATACGAGATTAAAATAATATCCTCTGATTTTACCAATCCTTTAGATAGCGCCATATTGCTTAAAGATTTTAAGCTGAACTATCGCTTAATAAGCAACTTAAATCCTAGCCGTTATTCAATTATTGGTCATGATCAAGCTAGTTTTATTAGCCACACATTTTTAAAATATGATCGTTTTAGAGCCAACGATTTTTCAAATGAACCTCATCAATATTATGCCACCAGATTTTTATTTAAAAAGGATAGGCATTGCAATCAGAATAAAGGATTATTTATCTTAAAAATTTCTGACCTCGAATTTTTAGAAGAGGTAATCTATCCATAACCTTGTTTTAGTAATGAACACCCGACAATTATTTATTTTTCGTCATTTCAAAATTTTACTTTCTACCTATAATGGGAGTCTGCCATTTCATCATTTTTTTAAAAAATATTGTAAGCTTAATCCTGTTTTAGGCTCAAAGGACAGGCGAATACTAAGAGAACTAATTTATAGTGTATATAGGCTAGGACCCGGCTGGAAAGAAAAATCAATGGAGGAATTGTTTCTAACCGCCCATAACAGCAAGGAAGACGACCTGATGGCGTTGTTCTACCAAGATTTTGAGCAGAACAACGAACAAAGAGACTTTGTTTATCCTTTCGTAGATCATTTGCCATTAGAATTGCAAATCCCCGAATATTATCAAAGCTTGTGCCAACAACCTTTAGTATGGGTAAGAATAAGCCAGACCAATCGTTTAAGTTTTATTGAAAAATACACCAAGAGTATTGTAAAGGAGGAGAAAATTAATGAAATATTTTCGGCTTTTGGTTTAATTAATAATACTGTTATCGATTCGGATTTATTTGTAATCGAGGTGCAGGATATGACCTCACAGAAAGTTTGTTCAACCTTTGAAAATACAGATAACCTTAAGGTATGGGATTGCTGCAGTGGGGCAGGAGGGAAATCACTTTTTGTGGCCGAAAATTACAGAAAATCAAAACTTTACGCCTCCGACATTCGCGAAAATATTCTGGATAATTTAAAACTCCGGTTTAAAAAAAACAGGTTATTGGTTCCAAAAATTGCGCTTGTAGATTTAAATAAGAAACCTGAAAAAATAAATTTTTCAGGCGAAATAATAGGGAGAGGTTTTTTTGATGTTATTGTAGCCGATGTGCCATGCAGTGGTTCAGGAACCTGGGCCGGCGATCCCGAAAATTTTACGTATTTTGATGTCCATAAAATTGATGAATTGGTTGCTCGTCAACTAAATATTGTGAAGGGCGCTTTGCGATTTTTAAAACACGGTGGAACCCTTTATTATGTAACATGCTCGGTTTTTTACAAGGAAAATTTTGGAGTTATTAATACCTTGGAATCATTGGGATTAGTTAAAATTATCTCGGCCGAAATGATCTATGGGTTTTCGGAAGGTGCCGACAATTTGTTTGTTGCAAAATTGTGTACAGCCAAATTATCGAATTGATTTATAAATGCAAACTTGGTTTCCTTGGAAAATTAAGGCTAAATTCTGAGCAATTTCTTTTTGATCTTCCATTAAGCATGCATTCCATTGTTTAGGAATTACCACATACTGTGGCTTGAGTGTTTTAAACCAATGCTCAACTAAGACCTTGTCTTTCATTTTAAAATGATTAAATACCATTCCTTTTCTGTCGAGATAAACTAAAGGAGTATTTAGGGGATAATCGTACAAAACGAATATCCGGTCCGATTTTGGAACATGGTTTTCATCAACCCACTTTGCGCCTTCAACCATATAGCCCCTATAATCCCATATTTCGCGGCAAGGCAAATTGTAAACTTCATTTTGTCGATTTATGGATTGTTTTATACTCTTTGGAGCAATATTTTGAACAAAATAAAATAGGAGCACTACGCCCATACACCCTTTTGAGAGAATCATTAGCCCATCCAAACTAAAAATAATTATGGCTGGAATAAGTGTGCAAATAGCATAATAATCGTGGTTGATAAGCTGCTTTCCCATCAGAATAATGAAACAAAACAGACCCATAAGTACCGTGCTTTTGAACCAAAAAACGCCTTTATTTTTAAATCGAGGATTGAGAGAAATGAAGAAAGCAATTAAAATTATCCAATATTGGGTTTCTCTAAAATATTCGCGGTGCCAACAAACGATGCTTTCCCATATTTCTGAAAAGTTATTCCAGTCGTTGATATGCCTTGACATACTTAAAAAAACCGAGGATTGATATAATGCATTTGCTCTGATTGTAAAATAGTAGGTAATGCCTAACCAAATAGAAAATGAGGCGAGAAAAAACAATACGATTTTAATAATTTTAGATCTGTTAATTTGCTTCTCAATACCATACGAATAGGTCAATATCCAAAAAAGGTAGGCCAATGGAAAAATAGCAGAGGTAATTTTTAGCATCGCAGCTACAAATCCAAAAGCAATGGCATAATAAACGGCATTAAAATTTAGGTTTAATCGGAAGGTTTCGAAATAATAATAACTTACTAAAATTAAGGCAAAGGCAGGCACATCTGGCAAAAGATTGAACCCGTAAAAAAGTAAAACAGGGGATAAAATATAAAAGACAGGAATTAAAAGCTGTTGTATGGCGTTGCCTCCATGAATTTTAATGGTTTTCATCAAAAACAAGGCTCCTAAACTTAAAAATAAAAAACAAAGGGTTCGGTAAATTAGAAACAGATGATCTCTGGCACCAAAAGGCTTGGCAATGAGGGCTGTTAAGTATTGAATGGCAGGAAACTCAACCCCGGTTTTTCCTTCGCTAAGTTCCAAATAATTGGTTTGGGGTGCTAAGAAGTTGAGCCCATTGTCGTAATAATTTCTGGCAATGCTAAATCGGTCAGCTTGAGCCCAAAAATGTACACCCTGCGGTCTAAAATCTTGTTTATAACCCGCAAATAAATTATAAAAAATAAAAGCACAGAGTAAAAATAATAGGAGGGGTAAAAAAAAGCGAGGTACTTTTCTGACCCTTGTATTTAGTTGAGAATTGAAATTTTGAAAAGCAAATTTTAGCATAAACTAATTCATAGATTTATTAATATTAAATTAGGGTATTTTTGATACGTTTTGGGAGTGAATTTAGGACTAAATTGTATGAATCTAGCGTCCAATCTATTAATAGTTTATCTGAAATTGAACCATTGCAATTTACGGTGTTCCAATGGTTTTTGTTTAAATGGTAACCTGGAATTACCTCTCTAAATTGTTCTCTAAGTGCTATTGCTTTTTCGGGGGCACATTTTAAACTGATGCCGTCAAAAGTGATAACATCGAAAATTGAAAACATTTTACCTCCAACCTTAAAAACTAAGGTCTGGCTATCGAATGGAAATCCTTCGCTAACGCCTGCTAACGACAGGCAAAAGTTTCGATAATGTTCAATATCCATTAAATGTAATATTTTTATGCAAAAAAAAGCTTTTTATGCAACGTTTTACGTTAATAACTGTCTTTTAAATATATTTGAATTCTTAAAGAAAAAATGACAAAAGGGATTTTAAGTTTATTGGCCATTTTCGTTTTTATGAATGGCTATTCTAAAAAACCTTTTTCGGGGGGCTCTCATAATCAAAGAATTTTTCAAGAAACCGAAAAACCGATATTTAAAAAAAATAACGGTCAATGGGATCATGAGGTGCTATATCGCTTGAGCTCTGGCGAAACGTCGATCGCATTTTACAAGGATAAAATTCAGTTTGGTTTGCGCAAAGTGGGCCATCAAAAAGCAAAACAAGGGCAACACCCTGAAATGTCTTATTTGGTTTGGGATTTGGTTATCGAAAATAATAATAAAGATCATGCCTTAATTGCCGACGGAATCCACCCATCTAAAATCAATTACTTTATAGGAACTAGCGGAAAATCTATTGAACTTGATGAATTTGACAAGCTAACTTATTCGAATATTTATCCAAATATTGATTTAGTATTTTATCTCGACCCTAACCGTGTCATGAAATATGATTTTGTGGTAAAGCCTGGGGGCGACTTATCGGATATTACGTTGCGCTACGATGGAATAAAAAAATTAAGTAAAGATTCGAGAGGGAACTTAGTTATAACTACACCTTGGAACCATAAATTAAAAGAAGGTAAGCCCATAAGTTGGCAACTGATTAATGCGAAAAAAGAGATGGTTTCGGTTGAATATGAAGTTTCGGCCAATACCTTGCGTTATAAATCGAACACAAAATTAGATCCGCGGTCTACCTTAATTATTGATCCACTCATGCTCGATTGGAGTACATATTTTTATGGAAAGGTAGGAACAACCGGCTGGGGTTATACCTATGTGATGGATATGGATATCGACAAAGATAACCATGTTTATCTCACAGGATTTACAACCGAAAGGTTTCCAATGAAAGTAGGCACCTATGATACCATTCCAACGGGAACAAATACATGGGATGGTTTTGTTGCAAAAATGTCGGTAAACGGCGACTCACTTTTATATTTTACTTACATTGGTGGGAGTAGTTTTTCCTATATATTGTCAATTGCCGTAAATAGTCAAAAACAGCCCGTAGTATCAGGATTTACCTATGCCAAAGATTTTCCAGTAACCAGCAATGCTTATGATAAAACAGGAGGCAATAGCTCAGGATATAGAGGGTTTATTACTAAATTTTCGAGCGACTATAAATCCTTAGTGTTTTCAACCTATTTTGGCAAATCGAATACATGGGGTACCGTTATTCAGAGCATGCAATTAACCAACAATGGCGACATTGTATTTACTGGAAATACCAATGCCTCCGATTTTCCAGTTACAACAGGCTGTTATCAAAGCACCTATGGCGGAGGCGCCAACGATGCTTTTTTAACACGATTGAGTGCAGACGGTTCGAAATTAGTTTATTCAACTTTTTTTGGAGGCACCGGCGATGATAAAGCAAGCGATATTAGTATTAATTCGGCCGAGGATGTTTACTTAGTGGGGTCTACCTCTAATTCCAATTTTCCATTAACAATGGGCGCACAAGGACCATTTAAGTATTCAAATTCGGATATAATGGATGGATTTGTAGCACGGATTCAATACGACGGCAAAAAACTAATTTGGAGTAAAATGATGGGAGGGTCGGCTTCCGATTATTTCGAAGGTTTATATGTGAATGCAAACGATGAATTATATATAGGCGGTTATTCTAATTCTACAAATTTTTACGTAACAGCAAATGCCCTTCAATCTACCAATAATGGAGGGTACGACCACGTGATTGTGAAAATGAATAAAGCGGGTACCAATTTATATTACAGTACGTATTTGGGTGGAGGAAACGATGATTATTTTTATTCAGGATATTGGTGGACTTCAAACATTAGAATTACAGCCAATGTAAAAGACGAAGCTATTATTGGCGGAATTACAAAATCATCTAATTATCCTATCACTTCCGATGCTATCCAAAATAAAAATAATTCTAAGGGCGCCTCTTCATGGGCGTCGAATGTGGCAATAACTAAACTCAGTTACGATGGATCTCAATTGCTTTATGGCACTTATTTTGGTGGATCAGAGTTTGAATGGCCTACCGTTCTTAAAGTAAAGAAAATTAGCTGCATGAGCAGCATTCTTTATGGGGGCATCACGGCATCCAAAGATTATCCAACTACCAGTGGTGTATTTAAAGAAAAAGCTAAAAACTCTACTGGTTGGAGTTATTCAGGGTTTATGTCGCGTTTTAGAGATACACTTTATACCGAACCTATTAATTTTAAAACAAATTTTGTTGAATGCGATATGGTATTTGAAATATTAGATGCCAAAAATAGAGGGGCCGAATATTTATGGAACGATAAGTCAAAGCGACAAAATTTAATAGTGACCGATACTGGTACTTATTGGGTTAGGGCTACCTATGGTTGTGATACGGTTAGCGATACTATCAATTTAAAATTACAATATTCGCCAACTCTAAATTTAACCTCTGATACAACCTTATGTAATAATACCACTGGGTATACCATTGATGCAAAAAATGATACAATTCTTCGAAAGTATTTATGGAACACAAACGATACAACTCAAAAAATAACCACAAAAACACCGGGCCTATATTGGGTAACTGTTAGCACCCCAAATTGCGGATCGATTACGGACTCCACTCAACTTAAATTTTTAAAAATTCCAAATATTCAATCTCTGAAAGATTCGATATTTTGCGACACAATCCTTTGGAACGTAAAAACCGATTCGTTGGGCTTAGGTACAGTTTATACTTGGAGTACAAAGGATACTGGACTGACAACCTTTATAAACAAAACAGGTACTTATTTTCTTAAAATTAAAAACTACTGTGGCCAAGATTCTGTTTCTTTTAAAGCAGATTTGCTTAACACTCCAGTTGCAAAATTGCCAAAAGATACTTTGGTGTGCGATATGTTCTCGCTAAGTTATAAGGTGGGCCGCGCCAACAACAAAGAATATTACCTTTGGTTCGATCCTGTAAATAAAGTTGGCTATGGCATAAAAGATACATTTTCGATGAATACGCCAGGCTTATGGGCTGTTTCGGTTAAAAATATCTGTGGCACAGCTGTAGATTCAATAGCTATTGTACAGAGATTGACTCCAAAATTAAATTTAGGACAGGATACAGTTTATTGCGGAAATCTTTCGAAAGTTTTAACGATTGGCTTGTCTCTAAATGATGAGACTTACCTTTGGAATACAAACAATTTTACAAGGTCGCAAACGATTAGTAGTCAAGGAGTTTATTGGGCTCGAATCAAAAATATTTGCGGACAAGTAAGCGATACTATAAAATTTACACAAAAAAATAGTTTAAAAATTGATTTAGGTAAGGATTCAATATTTTGCAACACAGTCTCCAATTCATTCGATATCACTCAACCCGATCCCGACGCTGTTTATAAATGGCATGATGCCACAACTGGTAAATCGTACCTGTCAAATAAACCCGAAAAAATTTGGGCTAGCATCACTAATTTATGTGGCTTGGTATCGGACACCGTTATTTTTTCACTTATAAATACCCCAAGTGTAAATCTTGGAAAGGATTATACGTTTTGTGATTTCGTAATTCCGGTTCCATTAACGGTAGGAAAGATTGCCAATAGCGAAACCTACTTGTGGAGCGATAATAAAACAGTATCGGCAAATGAGTTTAGTAATCCTGGAAAACATTGGGTTCAGTTGAAGAATAAATGCGGCATAGTTAGCGATACGATAGCTATTAATTTGGTAAATAGTCCAAAGGTAAATATTGGACTTGATACCTCCTTATGTGGTATTTTTAATTTGCCTTTGGATGCGGGAAATCCTGGGTTAGCCTATTATTGGGAGCCAAATGGCGAAATATCTCAAAAAATAAATGCAAAGCAACAGGTTATTTATAAAGTAACTGTAACCGATGTCAATGGATGTTTCGGAACTGACGACCTTCAAATAAAAGACGATTGCAAAAGCAAGTGGTACATCCCAAATTCGTTTACTCCCAACGGCGATCAATTAAATGATGAATTTGCACCTACATTTTTAAATTGTGAAAATTATAAACTGCAAATTTTTAATAATTGGGGTGAAAAATTGTTTGAATCAACCGATCATACAAAACATTGGGATGGTTTTTATAAAGGCCAAATAGTGCAGGATGATATGTATATTTATACTATTCATTTTAAAAGCAGTGAAGATAAAAAATGGTATAATATAAACGGTGGGGTATTATTATTGCATTAAATATTTTATCAGCATTTCATCTAAACCAATACAATACTTTTAACTTGCGCCGTCCTTAAACATACGATGCAGCCCATTGACATTCTTCGAACGTACTGGGGGTTTAAATCCTTTAGACCTTTACAGGAAGAAATCATTAATTCGGTAATTTCTAAAAAGGATACGCTTGGAATACTTCCTACGGGTGGCGGAAAGTCTATTTGTTTTCAAATTCCAGGACTTTTTTTTGAAGGCATTACGTTAATTGTATCACCATTAATAGCTTTAATGAATGATCAGGTTGAGATTTTAAAAAAATATCATATTTCGGCTTTAGCATTTCATTCTGGAATAACCCAACGAGAAGCGGATATTGAATACAGTAATATTAGAAATGGAAAATATAAAATGGTCTATGTGTCGCCCGAAAGAATTAGATCGGAACGATTTAAAGACGCCATTGTAGAAACCCCTATAAAGCTAATAGCAGTAGATGAGGCGCATTGTATATCACAATGGGGATTTGATTTTAGGCCCGATTATCTCCTTCTTTCCGAATTGCGTGAATTGTTGCCCAATATTCCTTGTGTAGCCATAACCGCTTCTGCTACTCCACAGGTAGTTGAAGATATTAATAAATTCCTGTTTTTCGGGAAACCAGCAAATGTTTTTCGCCAAGCAACTTTTAGACCCAATCTTAATTATGTAGTCCTGCAAGACGAAAACAAGAATGCTCGACTGCTTAAAATAGTCACCAAAGTAAAGGGGAGTGGGCTAGTATATACCAAAAATAGAAAATCGACGCTAAGGCTTGCTAAATTTTTAAATGAAAATGGTATTGTAGCCGATTTCTATCACGCAGGCTTGACGGTTGAGGAAAGAAATCAAAAACAAGATTCATGGAAAAAAGGATTTACTCGGGTAATAATATGCACTAATGCTTTTGGAATGGGCATTGACAAAAGTAATGTTCGGTTTGTGGCACATTATGATATTCCTGATAGTGTAGAAGCATATTATCAAGAATCGGGAAGGGCAGGGCGAGATGGAGAAGAAAGCTGGTGTATTTTGATGTATTGCAAGCCCGATCGTAGCGCGGCTGAATTACAATTAGATTCGAAATATTTGGATAGAAAAAAAATACAACAGTTTTTTAATGCCTTGTGTAGCCATTGCCAAATACCTTATAATGGGGGTTTAGATGAATGTTTTGAAATAAATGTTGTTGAATTAGCCTCTAAATATAAATTGCAATTGCCTGAAATTCAGAGTGCCCTTAACATGTTGGAAAAAGAAGGGGTTCTTAAATTGTCGGAAGCCTATGCCAATCCACCTCGTTTACGCATCGTAAGCGATAATTTGGGTTTGTATAAATTTTACCTAAACAACCCCAGCTATGAGGTGTTTATTAAAACTATTTTGCGCATGTATGGAGGCGTTTTTGATGAATATGTTCAAATTTCAGAATTCGAAATTTCGAAAAATTTAACCTTGTCAGTCGATAGAGTAAAATTAGGCTTGAAAAGGCTGACGGAAAATCAATTATTCGATTATTTGCCACAAAGTGAAAAGCCTACGTTCAGTTTATTGATTCCACGTCAAGTGGATGTGCCCTATGACACCCAGCGATGGAAATTTTTAAAACAAGAGTCTAGCAGAAGACTAAAGGCCGCATTTGATTATGCCGAAAGCCATAAATGTCGACAAAGTGAGATTGCAGCATATTTTGGAGAATCTCCTAATGAATTATGTGGCAAATGCGATGTTTGTAGAAACAAAAGAAAGAGTTTGGGTGAAAGCATAAATCAGGTTTCTGAATTGCTAAAAACTAATTTTAATCAGAATTATTTCTCCCTTGAGCAAATATTGAACAAGGTAGGTTCGGATTCTTTTAATTTAGAGGCTTTTAGATTTATTATGGATTCGGGACAATTGGATAAAAATAAGGACGGATTGTTTAAATGGAAATAAAAAGAAGAAAAATTACAGTAACGGTTTCCAATGACCTCGTTACGGATCAACGAATGGCGCGAATTTGTACGACGCTAGCTGAAAGTGGATACGAGGTAGACCTCGTTGGGCGTAAATTAAACAAATCGTTAAGCATTGTTGAAAATAGCTATAAGCAAAATAGGTTAAATCTATGGTTTACTACGGGCCCAATTTTTTACCTCGAATTAAATATTAGATTGCTAATTTATCTCTTGTTAACTAAGCCATCCGTAATTTATGTGGTAGATGCCGATACTGCATTGGCGGGAATGTTTGCCAAAAAAATATTACAAGCCAAGTTAATTTATGATGCCCATGAATTGTTTTCGGAAGTAACAGAATTGCAAGGTAGAAATTGGATTAAGAAAATATGGAAGTGGATAGAAAAACATGTCATTTATCATTCAGATATCAGAATTACGGTTACCGAAAGCATCGCTAATTATTTCGAAAAATTGTATGGCTTTAAATTTGAGGTGATTTATAATTATTCTAATCCAAGGCTAAATGTATATGAGCAACCTACCGAAAAGTATATACTCTATCAAGGTGCTTTAAACAAGGGAAGAGGGTTGGAGGAATTGATCAAAGCTTCAAGTAGTTTTGATATTAAGCTAAAGATAGCAGGTGATGGCGATTTGACACATCACCTAATAAAACTTGCTGAAAGTAACCCTAGAATTGAATTTGTAGGAAAATTAATTCCTTCTGAATTAGAAAAGCTAACAGCCAATGCCTGGCTTGGGTACAATTTATTAGAAAACAATTGTTTGAGTTATTGCTATTCTCTAAGCAATAAAACGTTCGACTATATGCAGGCCGGTGTGCCGCAATTGATTCCTGATTTACTAGAATATGTAAAATTAAATTCAAAATGGTCAATTGGTATGGTAATACCATTAAATTCCATGAGCATTAGCAAAGCAGTAATAGATTTACAAACTCAAACTGAATTATATGCCTCTCTGCGAGAAAATGCTTTAAGTGCATCGAAAAAAATGCTGTGGTCAAATGAATCCCAAAAATTACAAAACCTAATGTTGGAGCTCAGATAAATTTATCGAAAGTTTATTTTCTACCTCGGTAATGAAAATTTTGTAAAAGGGTGGCATGAAAATTCAGGAAGCCACTTCAATTTAATAGTTGGTCTTTAGAATTTGTTGCAGCCATTTTTTAAATGGGGGTAAAGAGCATTTAATTAAAAAACTTTATTTTAAATTTTTTATTAATTATTAAAAAATAAAATACATATAAAAAGGACTATATTTGTCAGGACAAATTTAGTCAAATAATGAAATCAATTTTAAAGACAGCACGCCAAAAAAAAGGCTTAATGCTTCGTGAAGTAGCACATTCAATGCACATTGATCCTGCATTGGTTAGCAAATTTGAAAACGGAACACGTCAGCCCACACGAATGCAGGTCAACAAATTTGCCGAAGTATTGGATTTAGATACCGATGCCTTAATGGTTGAGTGGCTAAAAGCTAAAATACTTAAGGAAATAGGTTACGATGATTTGGCTTTAAAGGCAATGGTAGCTGCCGAAGAGGAGATCAAATACAAAATCTCAAAAAAATCATTGCCGCCTAAGCAGGCCCTAGTTTCATTGTTAAATGGCATTGACGAGTATAAGGCCAAATTAGATGCCCTTCGTAAGTTTGACAGTTATAAAATAGCACAAGCCCTTGAATTAGAATATACGTTTGAAAGCAATCGAATTGAAGGAAATACACTAACCCTAAAAGAAACAGACTTGGTTATTAATGAAGGATTAACGATTTCGGGTAAAAGTATGCGCGAACATCTTGAAGCCATAAACCATAAAGAAGCCATCGAATATGTCAATTATTTAGTTTTAAAAAGATCTAACTTAAACGAGAGAGAATTGTTAACGCTTCACAATTTAATTTTAAGAGGGATTGATTCGGTTAATGCCGGTGTTTATCGCCAAGTTCAAGTGATGATTCAAGGAAGTGCTTTTGTTCCGCCACAACCATATCTTGTGGCTAAAGAAATGGAGCTGTATTTTATATGGTATAATGAAAACAAATCGAAGTTGCATCCTGTTATTCTGGCAGCCGAGATGCATGAGCGTCTTGTAACTATTCACCCATTTATTGATGGAAATGGCCGCACTTCAAGGCTTGTGATGAATTTAATTTTACTTAAACATGGCTATGCTATTGCTAATATTAAAGGCGATGCAACGAGCAGATTAGCCTACTATAATGCTCTAGAAAAATCACAAACACAAAATTTGAAGGATGATTTTATTGAGCTAATTGCTTCTCAAGAATTAAAAGCAATAGAAAGCTACATAAATATTATAGAAAAATAATTAGGAAAAAACCATTCGTTACATAGTGTTAAGCCAATTGTATTTGTAATCAAAGTTTGTTTGGCCCTAAAGTCATGCTCACTAGATCATTGCTTTAATCCTTTTTGTATTCGAGAACTAGATCGGTTTGTTCGGTACTTAAAACTGATTTAAATTGAATGGTATATTTACTTGGCACAAGATAATAAGTATTGTCTTTTCCCCGGCGAACAAATTTAGATAGGGTTTGATTTTGATTTGCAATAAATGAATAGGGCACATAATTAATGCCCAATAATCCTTTTAACTCATCTTGATATAAGATTAATCCGGTTGAATCGGTTAAAGTTAATTGAACATTTTGAGCCACTGCTGAGTAATACGGAATACTCATTCTGCTCTGTTTTGGTAGGCTCCAATAAGAGTTTGATTGGCCCCAATTTTTTGATGCCTTTATAATTGGCAGTTTGTAAGCTGCCAAATTTTTTGATAGTGTAATACTATCCAACGAATTTATTTCATTCAGCGATATTACATAAATTGAACGGCCATGTGTGCCAACAACTAAATCGTTTTGTTGGGAGTTTATAGCCAAATCATGCACCGCAACACGAGGCAATTGGCCCAACTTGTTCCATGTTCGACCAAGGTTTATAGATACAAACAATTCATTGTCGGTGCCGGCATAGAGTATGTTTGGGTTTACTAAATCTTCGCGAATTACATTGACGGGTTCTAAAGGAAGATTATTGCTAATGGATCGCCAATGCTTACCGTAATCGTCGGATACACAAATAATGGATGAGAAAATATCCATACGATAGGCATTAAGTGTTGCATATACTCTTGATTCTAAATGACTTGACGCTTGAACCCTCGATACCCAAAAATTATTATAATTGGGTATTGAAATATTAGTCCAGGTACTTCCACCATCTTTTGTTATTTGTATAAGTCCGTCGTCGCTTCCTGTATAAATTAGGCCAAATTTAAGCGCACTTTCATCAAGTGTGGTGAGTGTGCCATAAGGCACATTGCCTAATATTCCCCCAGTGGTTAAATCAGGCGATATTTTTTTCCAGTTCACACCTTGATCCAAGGAGCGAAACAAGTAATTGCCACCAAAATAAAGCGTATTATTTGAATGTTTTGAAAGTTGTATGGGTGTTTGCCAATTAAATCGATATGGCATTTCACCTAATTCATGTTTTGGGGTGATGTAAGTGGATTGGCCTGTATTTTGATCCAATCGATAATAATTGCCAAACTGATATCCTGTATATATTAAATTTTGTTTTAAGTCAACAGCCACCTGCATACCATCTCCCCCCATAATAAATTCGTAGGGATAATGTCCATTTTGATGCCATCCATTACCAGTTGAGTATGTTCGAGGTCCTTTCCAAACACCATTGTCCTGGAGCCCTCCATAAACATTATAGGGTATTGCATTGTCGGTGGTTATTGAATAAAATTGACCCACAGCAGGACTATTGCATTTAACCCAATTTTGCCCGTAATCGTATGAGATATTTAAGCCTCCATCGTTTCCATTTACCAAATGTGAGGATTTTAAAGGATTTATCCATAATACATGATGATCGGCATGAACATTATCGTCGGTTAGTTTTTTAAAGGTTTTGCCACCGTTAGTTGAGCGAGCTAAAACTACACCCAAAATATAGATCTCATCAGCATTTGTTGGATTCACTCGTATTTGGCCAAAATAGTAGCCATAGGTATAATATAAATCTGTTATTGAATCGTTTACTATGTCCCAATTCTGAGAATCTAAGTCGTTAAGTTTCAGAATTATTGAGCCTTTATAGTTAGTGTTAAATAAATTTTGATTGGCGTTTCCTGTATATTTTATAATATCGGTTATTGTGTTTTTTTGGGTTTTGATTAATTTTTTTATAGCCTTTGCATCGTATTTTTCAGGAAAATCATTTTCTTTTAAATAGGCATTGAGTTGGTCATCTTTAAGGCCCAAAAACACATTTAAATCTTGTTTTTCAATTTTCAATAAGTCTTCAAGATAAATTTTATCAGTGTCATTCACAGGCTTTGGTAAGGTGTTTTGATCGTCGATAAGGGCATACAAGCCCGAGCGTCCGTTTTTAATAAATGGCGCGAGGCCTATTCTGCCAAGGTTTGGTGCTGAATAGATTTTGTTCCAAGTTGATCCCTCATTTTTTGACCTATATATTCCTGAACCTTCACCCGAACCTTTAAAATTCCAAGCGCTACGTTGTCTTTCCCACATGGCGGCAAGAAGGGTTTCGTTATTTTGTGGGTCAAAACAAAGATCGATGGCACCAGTTTTGGCGTCGATATACAATATTTTTTGCCAATTTTTACCCGCATCTACTGTTTTAAATACGCCTCTTTCTTCGTTCTGAGAATAAAGGTGTCCCATTGCTGCTACGTATGCTATATTTGGATTTGTAGGGTGTAATAATATTTTTCCGATATGATGTGTTTCTTCTAATCCGCAATGGTTCCAAGTTTTGCCCGTATCATTTGAAGTATAAATACCAGTGCCGGCATAGCTCGATCGGCTGCTATTGCTTTCGCCTGTGCCAACCCAAATGGTAAACGTACTCCAGTTTACCGCAATGTCGCCTATGGTCATAGAATGTTGGTGGTCGAAAATGGGCTTAAACGATTGCCCGTTATTTTGTGTATACCAAACCCCACCTGAAGCATAAGCCACTACCATTTCAATTGTATTAAGGGGATTTACCTCAACATCGCTTACGCGACCGCTCATAATTGTGGGACCAATGGATTCGGTTTTTATATTTTGAAACGGACTGGCTGGGCTTAAGTTTATACTATTTAGCCGCGTTTTGTATGGCGTGAAAGGTTGGGAGACGGCTAAACTAATAAAGCCAAATTGGATAATGGCAAAAATGTATTTTAACATGTTTTATTGCGGCGTATAAGTGTTGATTAAACAAAGAATAAGAGACGTAGTATGATTTAATACTGTTCGTTTGCGTTTGGGAAATTTTTTGATTTTACGTCTTCAATGTAGTTTTGAACGGCTTGGCTTATATCATCTTTTAAGGTGAGGTAACGCCTCAAAAAACGAGGGTTGAATTCTTGAGTCATGCCTAACATGTCGTGCAAAACCAATACTTGTCCATCAACCCCAGATCCAGCCCCAATGCCTATAACAGGAATTTTTAAACTTTTAGCAACTTTTTCGGCAAGTTTAGCTGGAATTTTTTCGAGCACAATTGAAAAACATCCTGCTTCTTCTAATAATTTAGCGTCCTGTAAAAGCTTCTCGGCTTCTTTTTCTTCTTTTGCTCTTACATTATAAGTCCCAAATTTAAATATCGATTGCGGGGTAAGCCCCAAATGGCCCATTACAGGTATACCAGCAGTTAGTATTCGTTTTACCGAATCAACCACTTCCTCGCCTCCTTCTAATTTTATGGCATGAGCTCCGGCTTCTTTCATGATGCGAATGGACGATTCTAATGCATTCTTGCTGTTTCCCTGGTAAGATCCAAAAGGTAAATCGCAAATAACTAAGGCCCTTTGGGTGGCCCTAACGACTGATTGGGCATGGTAAATCATTTGGTCGAGGGTAATGGGCAAGGTAGAAATATGACCTGCCATTACATTGGAGGCTGAATCGCCAACAAGTATAACATCAATACCGGCCCCATCAACAATCATGGCAAAGGTATAGTCGTATGCCGTAAGCATTGATATTTTTACACCTGCTTCCTTCATTTCGATGAGGGTATTGGTCGTAATTTTTTTCAGGTCTTTATAGGTGTTCATTTTTTAGTATTTTGAAGCGTTTTTAGGGTGTCTAATAATTTTTTATTTTCAACTTTCAAAGCGTTTGTCTTTAGTTGCAACTCATTAAGCTTTAGTTTTTCACGATTTAATAATTCATTTAGCGAGAGGATGATATCGCCGTTATTGTCGTTTTCCAGTGATTTTTTCAAAAGCTCATATTCGGCCAATTTATCATTTGCATTGCGCAGCGCAATTTCGATTTTTCCTTTTTCGATGAGCATTGATTCGTTGTATTTTAACAGTTCGCTGTGTTTTAGTTCAAGGCTTGTATCTCCCGATTTTTGACGTTTACATCGTTCAAGGTCTTTGCTTAATTCGTTAATTTTTTTTTGTTGCTTGTCTATCTTTCCCTTTAAAAGCAATACCACCTCGTTTTCGTTAAGCCCGCCGTTGGGTACTATTTTTTTGAGGGTATCAAAATTTTCGGAGGTAAGGGGTGGTGGCAAAATGGGCATTCCCTCCTGTAATATTTTTACATAATCGAAGCTGCCAACCCCAAGTGCGTTTATAAACAATCCAACATTGCCCGATGCGAGATTTTTACAAGTGAACGAAACGATAAAAGTAGAATTAATCCATAAATCGAAAACGTCCTTATCGCAACAAATTTTTAGTTCGTTGAATGATTTTGATTGGAGGGTTTTTGTTGAAGTCCATCCATTAACTCCAGCAAAGGATATAATATCCCATTGGCCATTTAAGAAACTGCGAATTCGGTATTGGTTTTTACTGTTAATTTCACAAACAATGGCTCCGC